>JBGYFE010000036.1:0-11062 GCA_041819925.1 Capnocytophaga sp. | reverse complement strand
TTTTTAACAAAGTGCGAAGTGAAATCATATTGTACAACGAAACCCAAGTGCAATACACCGATATTGATATTTCAGCGGGCATTGAACTTATCCGATTTGATTTGGGAGAAGTGTATGCAGGGCGACTGAAAGATTCGTTAGGAGAATATACACAACACCCTGTTTTTAAGCAAGGTAGTGATGTTATTGAACCTGATTCTATCCGTTTTAATTATAAAACTCAAAGGGCAATTATCCGAAATGCGTACACCAAACAAGATGAGAACAACATAAAGGGTGAATTTATCAAAAAAGAAAACGATTCAACCTACTTTATGAAAAATGCTATTCTCACAACAGCAGAAGATTTGGACGACCCTGATTACTACATCAAAATCCGAAAAGCCAAATTTGTTCCTAAAAAGAAGGTTGTTGCTGGGTTGAGCAATATGTATATTGTTGATATTCCGACACCTATCGCCATTCCGTTTGCCTATTACCCAATGGTTTCAGGGCGCTCTTCGGGGCTTATTTTCCCTACTTTTGGTGAGGTGAACAATCGTGGATATTTTATTCAAAATGGTGGGTACTATTTCGTTATTAGTGACCATATGGATTTAGCACTCACGGGAGATTATTTTACGAACGGAAGTTACGGATTTCGAGCGCAATCGGCTTATAATAAAAGGTATAAATTTTCAGGAAGTTTTAATCTGAATTACGAAAAACAAATTTATAGTATGAGGGGACTTCCCGATTATAGTGGAACAACTCTATACAACATTCAATGGACACATTCCAAAGATGCTAAATCGAATCCAAATTCCAGCTTTTCGGCTTCTGTGAATTTAGGAAGTAGTCGCTATTATCAAAATTCATATAATCAAGTCAATTCGGCAAATGTTTTGAATAATACATTGTCATCTTCAATTTCGTATTCAAAAACATTTCCTGCATATCCGTCTGTAAATCTTTCTGTTACGGCATCGCATTCACAAAATACGAATACTCAAAGCATTGAAATGACACTGCCAGCTTTGCGAACCAGTGTGGAGCGTATTTATCCGTTCGTTAAAGAAGGCGAAACCAAAAAAGGACTTCTGAAAAGTCTTAATTTTCAGTACAGTATGCAAGCCGACAACCGTTTTTCAACAACTGACAGTTTGTTTTTCTCAAAAAAGATGTTTCAAGATGCCAAAAATGGTGTGAGACATCAAATTCCTGTCAGCACTACGGCAAAATTATTCAAATACGTAACTTTGGGAATAAACTCCTCATTGAATGAAACTTGGCAGTTTAAAACCATTCGCAAAAGCAATTTTAATGACAATATTGGAAAAATTGGAATCGACACTATTAGCGGTTTTGACCGTTTTTTAACTTACAATTTAGGTGCAAGTTTAGGAACTACCGTTTATGGAACATTTCGATTTAATAAAGATAGTAAAATACAAGCTATTCGACACGTAATGCGTCCTTCGGTGAGCTATGGTTACACACCTGCTTTTGACCAATATTATGAGGAATATATTGCAGATGCTTACGGGAACAAAGCACAATATACACGTTTTGAAGGCGGAATTTATGGAACTCCGGGCTTGAACGAATCACAATCCATTTCTTTTTCGTTGAGTAACACTCTTGAAGCCAAAGTACGCCAGAAAGACAGTACACAAACTGAACCCAAAAAAGTGATGTTGCTCAATAGCTTTAATTTCAGTTCGAGTTATAATGTTATTACTAAACAATTTAGCCCTGTTTCGGTAACGGGGGGAACTACGCTTCTTGACGGAAAGTTGCCAATTAATTTTGGAATGACTTTGAATCCGTATGCAATTGATGAAAATGGACGACAAATGGAAACATTCAACATTAACAATGGAGGAAGTTTATTTCGTTTGACTAATGCTAATCTCACCACAAGTTACACGTTTTCAAACAGAAACAAAGATAAAAAAAGTGATGATAACACGGCTACGGGTGGTCGGGCAGATGATTTGTTCGGTTCGTCGCGTCCTTTGAATGATATGCAAACAACTCAAAAAAATACGGAGTCAGAGGATGATGACCAGAAGCAAGTAACATACTATAAGGCTTCAATTCCTTGGGATATTAATTTGGCTTATTCATTGACTTACAGTAATATGGCGCGCGAGAAACGCATTTCAAACAATTCTATTATGTTTTCGAGTAACGTAGAACTTTCTCCGAAATGGAAGGTAGGTATTTCAAGTGGCTATGACTTTGTCAATAAGGGAATTACGTACACCCAATTGCGTTTTGAGCGCGATTTGAATAGTTTTAGAATGAGTTTTCAGTTTACACCCATTGGTTACAGAAATTCTTGGTATTTCTTCATTGGAATAAAATCATCAATGCTTTCTGATTTGAAATGGGAGAAAAATAAAGAACCCGATAGAACACTTAGATGATATAAATGATATTTTTTTGTTAAAAAGTTGATTTATATGTGCAATCGAAAATTTATGTCTCATAAATCGGTAATATAGTTCCTTTTTTAAGAAAAAATTAAAATTTTATTTTCTTCTTTTTTACTTTTATTACATAACTTTGCCCCGAAAATAAATATTATTTATTAATTCAATTAACAATTTAGTTTTTATGAAGAAATTTTTTGCTTATGTGGTGGCCGCTCTGTTTGTTATAATGGCCGCAAATTGTTCCAAAAAGGACACAGAAGAAGTTATTTATGATTCCCTCAAAGTGAACACCCAAGAGGTTACTATGCGTGTGAATAAAGAGGCTTCTTTTGGTATTGAGTCAGGTAGTGGTGATTACGGAGTAACAAGTGCCGATTCATCTATTGCCACTGTATCTCTTTCGGGTAAGAATGTTGTAGTAAGTGGAGTTAAAGAAGGTGAGACGACAATCACTGTCTTAGATAAGAAATCAGGACAAAAAGCTACTGTCAAAGCAAAAGTAAGCGCAGGTTTGGTAGAGCTGGATATTGATGTTGATAGCGAAGTGAGCGTACTTTCAGGAACAAGTACTGAAATAAATATTTCGGCTGGTAATGGTGTTTACGAAGTTGTTTCAAGCGACCCAAGTATTGTTAAGGCTACTTTGTCGGGAACTACAACCGTAGTGTTAGAAGCAGTGGGAGCTGGTACGGCAACAGTTACAATTAAAGATGTTGAAAGTGGAAAAGAAGTTTCCTTTGGGGCAACAGTAACAGAGAAACAAAGTATAACACTCAACAACGTTGAAGGAAATGAGATTGTTGTGAAAGCCTTTACGGAAGTTGAAAGAGAACGAGCTTCGGTTACAGGAGAAGTTTTAGAAGCAACAAAAATACAAGTTTCAGGTTCTGGCAATTATACAGTAGTTTCAAGTGACGAAGGAGTTGCTAAGGTGAAAGTATCAGGCAGTGAGATTATTATTGACGGATATAAAACAGGAACTGCAACTATTACAATATCAAATGATGTTGATAATCCCGCAGTTATTGTGGCAAAAGTATATGCGTTAGCGCTTGATGTTAATAACGTTAACTTGAAACCTAATGAGAGTGTTGAAGTTACTGTGGTTGATGGTAGTGGAGATTATGAGATTGTAGGTGCAATTCCTTCAGGGGTAACAGCAAGTCTTTCAGGTGATAAGTTGACTGTGGGAGGTTCAACACCGGTTAACAATGTGGAGATAACCATAAAAGATAAGGTGTCTCAAAAAGAAGTTTCTTTGGGAATTTATGTTACTGAGAATAAAGTTTTACCAACAGATAGTGATATGGTTCTTGTAGAAGGAGGTACTTTTGCTTTCGGAAATAGCCGTAATGATTCTGAAGGAGATGCTGATGAAAAGCCAGTAAGTAACGTAACTTTAAGCAGCTACAAAATTAGTAAATATGAGGTTACTAACGCTCAATATGTTGAGTTTTTGAACGCAAAAGGAAATCAAAGAGAGGGAAATTTACTTTGGTATAACGGTTTGGATAAACGAGATGGAATTATCAGAGAAAATGGTGTATTCAAAGTTGTTAAAGGACGTGAGAATTATCCTGTAACGTATGTTTCTTGGTATGGAGCTAAAGCTTACGCTGAATGGAAGGGAGGCAGTTTGCCAACAGAAGCTCAGTGGGAATATGCGGCAAAAGGAGGAAATGAAAGCCAAAACTATAAATATTCAGGAAGTAACAATCTTGAAGAAGTGGCTCATTATTTAGGAAATTCAAAAGGATTGAATCCTGTGGCAACCAAAAAAGCAAATGAATTAGGTATTTATGATATGAGTGGAAACGCTTGGGAATGGACAGCTGATAGAAAGTCAAATTACACAGCAGAAGATAAAACCGACCCAGCACCTAATGTGTCAGAAAACCCTTTCATACGTCGTGGAGGAAGTGTTTATTGCAAACCGTATGTTTGCCGTTCTGCAAATCGTGGAACAAACGGCTTTTTCCAAAATAACATAGGTTTCCGTATAGTACTTCCGGCAAACTAAGTAAGATTTAAAATACAAAAAAACACGTATTGATGTGAATAAAACATTGGTACGTGTTTTTTCTGTTTCAGATTTATTGAAATAGTAGAAATTTCAATGTTTGCCATAAAATATTTTTTTTTTAAATTATTTTTCTGAGTTTTTTAATAAAAAAACTCTTTTGTCTTTTTTTCTAAATATAAAGTATTATATTTGTGCCGATTTTAATTAAAACTAACTAACAATATTTACAGATATGTCAAACGACATCCGCATTCGAAAGGGGTTAGACATACGTTTGGAAGGGGAAGCCGATAAGACTACCAAGCAGCTTCCTTTGGCTAAAACCTATGGCATAAAACCCGATGATTTCCACAGAATCATTCCTAAACTTATTGTAAGAGAGGACAGTGAAGTGAAAGCAGGTGAGGCTCTTTTTCATTCGAAAAGTGATGAGCGTGTTTTGTTTCCTTCGCCCGTTAGTGGTAAGGTAACAGAGATTGTTCGAGGTGAAAGACGTCGGATTTTAGAAATCCGAATTCAAGCCGACGGGCAACAAACGTTCAAAGATTTCGGGAAAAAGAACGTACAGGAAATGTCTGCCGAACAAATCAAAGAGCATTTGTTAGCATCAGGTTGTTGGCCTTTTATCAAGCAACGTCCGTATGATGTGATTGCTAATCCGGATAGCAAACCCAAAGCTATCTTCGTTTCGGCTTGCAAAACCAATCCGCTTGCACCAGACTATGACTATGCGCTCAAAGGAAAAGAAAATCAGTTGCAAACGGCTCTTTCCGCTTTGGCAAAACTTACTTCTGGAAAAGTCCACGTCTCGGTGTTTAAAGACAGTTCGTTGTCTCCTTTCCGAAATTTGAAAGACATTGTTCTTCACAACGTTTCAGGTCCGCACCCAGCAGGTAATGTGAGTACGCAAATTGCTCAAATTGACCCGATTAACAAAGGTGAAGTAGTTTGGGTAGTTACGCCACAAGATTTGGTAGTCATTGGTGAGCTATTCCTAACAGGGTATTTGAACATCACACGAACTTTGGCACTTACAGGCTCACGTATTGAAAAACCTCAATATGTTTCAGTGGTTGCTTGTGCTCAAATTAGTAGTATTGTTTCAGGTCAAATTAAAGACAAAAACACACGTGTTATCAGTGGTGATGTTTTGACAGGGCAAAAAGTTTCTGAGGACGGATTTTTAGGCTTTTATGATGACCAAATCACAGCTATTCCCGAAGGAAACGACTACGAATTTTTCGGCTGGAACAAGCCTGTTTTCAACAAAATTTCTCCTACGCGTGCTTTCACTTTTTCTTGGTTAAATCCGAAGAAAAAATATGATTTGAATACCAATACGAATGGTGAGCATCGTGCTTTTGTGATGACAGGGCTTTATGAGGAAGTTTTTCCGCTTGACATTTATCCAATGCAATTATTGAAAGCCTGTATGTACAAGGATTTAGATGAGTTAGAAAACTTAGGTGCTTATGAAATTGCGCCTGAGGATTTTGCTTTGACCGAATTTGTCTGCATTTCCAAACAACCACATCAGAAAATTATTCGCGACGGATTAGATTTAATGATTCAAGAATTAGGCTAAACAAATTTAGAAAATGAGTTTAAAAAATAAATTACATACGTTAAAAGAAAAATATAAAGGAACGAAGTGGGAAACAACTTTCAACGCACTTCATACATTCCTTTATACGCCTAATAATACGACCCACGGAGGTACGCATATTAAGGCGGCTGATGACCTGAAACGAACAATGAATATGGTGGTTATGGCACTTATTCCGTGTCTTATTTTCGGTATATTCAACGCTGGTTATCAGCATTATGCAGCGACGGGAGAAATTCCTGGTACGCCTGGTTTAGGATTTTTCAACCCTGAGTTTTGGACTTGGCAAAACTTTTCGTTAGGGGCGATTAAAATTATCCCTTTGGTGATTGTTTCGTATGCAGTCGGGTTAGGAATTGAATTTATTTCTGCAACCATTAAAGGACACGAAGTAGAAGAAGGTTATTTAGTAACAGGAATGCTCGTGCCACTTATTGTTCCGGTAGATATTCCTCTTTGGATGCTTGCCGTTGCGGTAGCTTTCGGGGTAATTATTGGAAAAGAAGTTTTCGGAGGAACAGGAATGAATATTCTGAATCCGGCTTTGACCATTCGTGCGTTTTTATTTTTTGCGTATCCTACTTGGATTTCAGGAGATAAAGTATGGGTGGAAGGTGCTATGAAATTGGCTGGTACTCCCGATGCTATTTCAGGTGAAACAATTTTAGGTAATTTAACACAAGGGCAAGCTCAAATCAATGTGTCTGATGCGTTTTTCGGATTTATACCGGGTTCAGTAGGTGAAACATCAACATTATTGATTCTTTTAGCAGGATTGTTCTTGATTTTCACCAAAATAGGAAGTTGGCGAGTAATGCTCAGTATGGTACTTGGAGGATTGGCAATGGGGCTTATTTTCAACTCGTTAGCTCCGTCAATGGAAGGTACAAAATTCTACGCTTTGTGGAGTTTGCCAGCTTGGCAACATTTACTTATCGGAGGTTTTGCTTTCGGTACGGTGTTTATGGCAACTGACCCCGTTACGGCAGCTCAAACCAACACAGGGAAATATATTTACGGATTTTTGGCAGGTTTCATCTCGATAATGATTCGTTGTTTCAACCCTGCATATCCCGAAGGTGTGATGTTGGCTATTTTGTTGATGAATGTATTTGCACCAACTATCGACCACTACGTAGTGCAAGCTAACGTAGCAAGAAGAAAAAAACGTTTAAAAGCTAAAACTGCATAGGTATGTCAAACAGAACTGAAAGTAATTCATATACAGTGATTTTCGCCATTATTATGGTGATAATCGTAGGGGCGTTGCTTGCTGGTGTTTCCACAGCATTGAGTGGTAAAATCAGTGAGAATGTGAAGTTTGAAAAACAACAAAACATTCTTTACGCAATGGGGATTAACAAAAATGAAGGAGAAAATGATGTTGAATTTATTCCCACAACCGAAGTAACAGCCGAATTTAATAAATATATTAAAAATCAGGTAGTTA
Organism: Capnocytophaga sp.; assembly: GCA_041819925.1. Taxonomy (GTDB): domain Bacteria; phylum Bacteroidota; class Bacteroidia; order Flavobacteriales; family Flavobacteriaceae; genus Capnocytophaga. Next base: position 3,563 of record JBGYFE010000036.1, on the reverse strand, counting down.
TTGATAAAAACGGAAATGCTACTGAAAATCCGGAAGCATATCTAATCAATATGGCACAACCCGCTGAACAACGCGGTTATCCGTTGTTTATTGGAGAGAAAGACGGACAAACTTACTACATCATTCCGCTTCGTGGAAAAGGACTTTGGGACGCCATTTGGGGATACGTATCTATCAATAAAGATTTTATAATTCAAGGAGTTTTCTTCGACCATAAAGGAGAAACCGCAGGACTTGGAGCCAACATCAAAGAGCGTTTCTTTATGGATGATTTTATAGGGGAGCACTTACTGAACGCACAGGGTTCATACGCTGGAATAAATGCTACTAAAACCAATGGCGACCCTGAAAATAAGGAAAAAACAGACAATGAAGTGGACGCTATTGCAGGGGCAACTCTTACTACCAATGGTGTGGGAGCAATGTTTGCAGCAAGCCACATTCAACCGTATGTTTCATATATTAAAAACTTAAAAAATTAGAAAAATGGGACTATCAAAGAAAGATGTAAAATTGGTTACAGACCCATTATGGGATAACAACCCCGTTATTGTGCAAGTGCTCGGTATTTGTTCAGCTTTGGCAATTACGGCACAACTCAAAGCGGCGATTGTAATGGGGCTTTCGGTAATATTTGTATTGGCAATGGGTAACGTGGCAATTTCGCTATTGCGTAATGTTATTCCGCCAAAAATCAGGATTATTGTGCAACTTGTTGTTGCAGCGGCATTGGTAATCGTAGTGGATTTAGTGCTTAAAGCCTATTCGTATAATTTGAGTAAGCAGCTATCTGTTTATGTGGGGCTTATCATTACAAACTGTATTCTTATGGGGCGTTTTGAAGCGTTTGCTTTGGGAAATGGACCTTGGAAATCATTTTTAGATGGAATAGGGAATGCTGGCGGATATGCACTAATTTTGGTAATTGTGGCATTCTTCCGTGAGTTATTGGGTTCAGGAACATTATTTGGTATCCAAGTATTGGGCGACCCCATCAAAAAAACAGGATTGTACGCTTTGGGCTACGAAAATAACGGATTTATGTTGCTCGCTCCAATGGCACTTATCGTTTATGGAATCATTATTTGGGTACAACGTTCTCGTAATAAATCGCTTATTGAACACTAAATTATTAACTTAAAAAATACAGAAAATGGAATATATTGAATTATTTTTTAAATCAATTTTCGTAGATAATATGGTGTTCGCCACATTCTTAGGAATGTGTTCGTTTCTTGCCGTATCTAAAAAAGTATCAACCGCTGTTGGGTTAGGGGCTGCTGTTGTGTTTGTGCAAGTGATTACCGTTCCTATGAACTGGATTTTGAACGAATATTTGCTTAAAGAAGGCGCATTAGCTTGGTTAGGTGAAGAATATGCAAGTTATGATTTGAGTTTCTTAACCTACATCTTGTTCATTGCAACGGTAGCGACAATGGTACAATTGGTAGAAATTATCGTTGAAAAGTTTGCACCTGCATTGTATAACTCTTTGGGGATTTTCTTACCACTTATTGCCGTAAACTGTGCGATTTTAGGAGGTTCATTGTTTATGCAATCACGTGAAATTCCTACTTTCGGATTGGCAGTAACTTATGGATTTAGCTCAGGCTTTGGTTGGTTTTTAGCTATTTTGGCAATCGCTGCCATTCGTGAAAAAATCCGTTACTCTAACATTCCTGCGCCGCTTCGTGGATTAGGAATTACCTTTATCACTACGGGACTTATGGCTATTGGCTTTATGAGTTTCGGAGGAATGCTTACAGGTGGTGAAGAGAAACCAAAAGAAGAGCCAAAAACGGCGATAGAAAAGGTAGAAAAGACTCAAAATTTAGCCAATAACACAAAAGAAATTAAACAATGATATTATCAAGTAGTATAATGGGAGCTGTTACGATAACGGTTATTGCACTGTTGGTGATAACCTTGTTGCTCGTGGCTGTTTTGCTTGTTGTAAAGCAAAAATTAGCTCCGTCAGGACCTGTAAAAATTAAAATCAATGGTGAAAAAGTAGTAGAAGTTCCTTCGGGAGGGTCGTTGCTTTCAACATTGGGTAATCAAAAAATATTTTTGCCTTCGGCTTGTGGCGGAGGAGGTTCTTGCTTGCAATGTGAGTGCCACGTGCATTCAGGCGGAGGAGAAGCACTCCCTACGGAAACTCCTCACTTCACCAAAAGAGAACTGAAAGAAGGAGCTCGATTGGCTTGTCAAGTAAAGGTAAAACAAGATATGGAAATTTCGATTCCGGAAGAGGTTTTTGGAATCAAAAAATGGGAAGCTGTCGTAGTTCGTAACTACAATGTGGCTTCGTTTATCAAAGAATTTGTAGTGGAAATCCCAGAGGATATGGATTACAAACCCGGAGGATATATCCAGATTGAAATTCCGCCGTGTGAAGTGAAATATTCAGATATTGACATCACTGCACACCCAGCGGAACACCCCGGAGAGCCTGATAAGTTCAAAATGGAGTGGGACAAATTCCAATTGTGGCCTCTTGTGATGAAAAATCCGGAAACTGTGGAGCGCGCTTACTCAATGGCTTCGTACCCTGCCGAAGGACGTGAGATTATGTTGAACGTTCGTGTAGCAACTCCGCCCTGGGACAGAGCCAAAAACGGTTGGATGAACGTAAATCCTGGTGTGGCTTCGTCTTACATCTTCTCTCGTAAGAAAGGAGACAAAGTTATCATTTCAGGACCTTATGGTGAGTTCTTCATCAACGAATCTAACGCCGAAATGTTGTATGTTGGTGGGGGTGCAGGTATGGCGCCGATGCGTTCGCACCTTTATCACTTGTTCAAAACCTTACGCACAGGACGAAAAGTAACTTATTGGTACGGCGGACGCTCAAAACGCGAGTTATTCTACTTGGAACACTTCCGCGAATTGGAGCGTGAGTTTCCAAACTTCAAATTCTTCGTGGTTCTTTCAGAACCGCTTCCAGAAGATAACTGGAAAGTGAAGAAAGATGTTAATGATGCGGAAGGCGACGGATTTACAGGATTTGTTCATAACGCAGTTATTGAGCAATATTTAAGCAAACACGAAGCTCCTGAGGATATTGAACTATACTTCTGCGGACCTCCGATGATGAATAAGGCAGTTCAAAAGATGGGACAAGACTTCGGATTGCCTGATGAAAATATCCGTTTCGACGACTTCGGTGGATAAATAAACAATTAAAAATATAAAACCTAAAAACCTTTCAGTTTTATCGCTGAGAGGTTTTTTTATTTCCAAAATTTTGTATTATATTTGCGCTAACTAAAATATTTTTGGTTAAATATAAATTTTATCATATTAAATTCCTATTTTAAAGAAATATATATAATACATAGGTATAAAAACAAATAAATATAATTGATAAATAGTTATATTTAAATTTAAAATAAAGATATATAAAATATAAATATTGAATAATAAGTATATAAAAATAAAATTTAATAATGAAATAGAAAAAAATAAGTGTACAAAATGCAAATCTAATGGGGGAAAATGAAAAAATGAGTGTACAAAATGCAAATCTGACGGGGGAAAATGAAAAAATGAGTGTACAAAAT
>JBGYFE010000035.1:0-25990 GCA_041819925.1 Capnocytophaga sp. | reverse complement strand
TTTAGCGCAGATGGTACTACGCAAGTGGGAGAGTATGTCGCCGCCTTCTTTATATAAAACTCCAATCTTGATAAAAAAGATTGGAGTTTTTTTGTTTTATAAAGTGTTAGCTGTTAATGTGTAATGTACCTAAAAACTCAGATTGTTTCCCTGAGATTGATATGACAATTTTTTTAAGTATCGGAATGCTTAAATATTTCTTGGTAAAAAATAAAGATTATGATGTTTCATTTTATTAAAAATGATTTATATCTTTGTCAGTAACCAAAGTTGCATTTTATATGGAAGAGCAAATACTTACGTTAATCAACCAAACGCATCTGAATGTTTTTTTAACCGGAAGAGCCGGAACAGGAAAAACTACTTTACTGCACAAAATTATAGCTACAAGCCACAAAAATACGATTGTAGTAGCCCCAACAGGAATTGCTGCACTCAATGCAGGAGGTGTTACGATTCATTCAATGTTTCAGTTGCCGTTTGCATCGTTTTTACCTACGCTATCAAGTCCTCCCGTGGTTAGTGAAAGTGCTCGTTTTGAGAACAGGATGTCGTTACGCAAGCATTTTGCAATGAATAAAAGCAAACGACAAATCATTGAAAGTTTGGAACTTTTAGTAGTTGATGAAGTAAGTATGTTGCGTGCCGATATTCTCGATGCAATGGACTTTATGCTACAAACCATTCGGAAGAATCGATTTCCTTTTGGGGGCGTACAAATGTTATTCATCGGAGATTTATTACAACTTCCGCCTGTGGTAAAAAACGAAGAATGGAATGTATTAAAAAATTACTACGAAGGTATGTTCTTCTTTCAATCGAAAGTAATTTCAGAAAATCCTCCTATTTACATAGAATTAGAAAAAATATACAGACAGTCAGACCCTTATTTCATTTCCCTACTTAATAATCTGAGAGATAATAAACTAACATCAGACAACATTCAATTTCTGCAACAGTTCGTGAAACCTAATTTCAAGCCCGAACAAGATTATATCACACTAACTACGCATAATGCAAAAGCCGATTCTATTAATAACAAGGAGATGAACAAATTAACATCAAAAGAATTTGTTTACCAAGCCGATATTGTAGGTGATTTTCCAGAGAATATATATCCCATTGAAAAATATATCTATTTGAAAAAAGGCGCTCGGGTGATATTTATTAAAAACGATTTATCGGGTGAAAAACTTTTCTTTAATGGAACAATGGGAACTGTTATCGCCCTATCAGATGATGAAATTGAGGTGCAGTTAGACGGAGGGAAAGCCATCAACGTGGAGCGATATGAATGGGAGAACATACGTTATCGGATAAATGAAAACACAAAGGACATTGAGGAAGAACAACTCGGAACGTTTACGCATTATCCCTTGCGGTTGGCTTGGGCGATTACTGTACATAAAAGTCAAGGGCTAACTTTTGAAAAAGCGGCGTTGGATTTAGATAAAGTTTTTGCTTCGGGACAGGCTTACGTAGCATTTTCACGTTTACGGTCGTTAAACGGATTGATATTGCTCGCGCCATTGAATGAAAATGGCATTGAAAATAGTTACGAAGTGGAACAATTTGCTAAAAGAAAGGCTTCCGAAACTGAAATTCAGATGGCTTTTCAAACAGGTAGGAAACAATTTTTAGAAGAATCGGTGTTGAAGTGTTTCCAATGGGATAATTTTTTAGGACAATGGGAGCTTCATCGAAGTAGTTACGTAGGAGATATTGGAAACAAAAGCCATTACAAAACGTGGGCGAATGAACAAACGAAAAAAGTTGTTGAATTGGTTAGTTTTGCAGATAAATTTACCAAACAATTGAAAAATATATTTGCTTCGGACTATGATTTTTCGTATGTTTATGAGCGTTTTGAAAAGGCATACGCCTATTTTATGCCATTCTTGAAGGAAATTTGGTATGAAATATTGCGAATTGAAGGAGAAATTACAACGCTTAAAAAAGTCAAGCAATATAAGGAAGAACTCGCTGATTTAGATGATGTTACTTCGCAAGTAATTCGTAATTTGCTCAAAGTGCATCAAATGGTTTCATTGGCAAATGAAAATCGTTCCTTTGATTCGCAAAGTATTAATACCTCACAGTTAAAAGATTTGCGAGAGCATTTAGTGCAAAAAGTCAAAGAACATTTGAAAGACAAGCAACTTTTTGTGTCAGAAAACATCGGTAAAAAAGAAAAGAAGGAAAAATCAAAAGAAAATGTCTCAACCTACGAAATTACGTTAGAGTTTTGGAAAAATTATCCGTCAGTGGAAGAAGTCGCTAAACGAAGAATGCTTACCGAGTCCACGATTTATCGACATTTGATGAAATTAATTGAAAATGAAAAAATAACAATTTCAGAAGTGTTTTCAGAAGAAAAATTAGAAGAACTTTCCACTGTTTTTGAACGAGAAGAAGATATTTCATTAGGTAATATTTATGAAATTTTTAATGGAAAATATTCTTGGGACGAACTGAGATTGTTTAAAACTCATTTCTTGAGGCGTAAATAGTTTATAGTAAAAAAATGTTTTGCAAAAATTCCCAAAGTTCAAAACAAAATGTATATTTGCACCATCATTAACAAATGAAGAACAATAAACTTTTCCGTTTAAAGTAGTATATGACAACCCAGAAAGATGAAATGTCTTTTTTAGACCACTTGGAGGAATTGCGTTGGCATTTGATACGTTCAACGATTGCTGTTTTGATTGTCGGTCTTTTGGCATTCATTTATAAAGATTATATTTTTGAGATAATTTTTGGTCCTAAACGAGGCGATTTTTTTACTTATCGGATGTTCTGTGATATTGGGCATTTTTTTGGCTATACGAGTGATTTTTGTGCACAAGAATTACCTTTTTCTATTCAAAACAGAACAATGGCAGGGCAGTTTTCGGCTCATATTTGGACTTCCATTTGGGCAGGAGTCATCATTGCCTTTCCGTACATTCTTTATGAGGTTTGGAAGTTTGTTAGTCCTGGTCTTTATGAAAACGAGCGCAAATTGGCAAGTGGATTCATTTTGATAGCTTCTGCTTTATTTTTTATAGGAACGCTCTTTGGCTATTACTTGATAGCGCCACTTTCGGTGAATTTTTTAGGTTCTTACACGGTTAGTAATGAGGTTACTAACCAAATAGATTTGAGTTCATACATTGCTATTGTGCGTTCATCTGTGATTTCGTGCGGATTGATTTTTGAACTGCCCATAATCATTTATTTTTTGACAAAATTAGGATTGATAACCCCTGCATTTATGCGAAAATACCGCCGGCACGCCATTGTTTTGGTGTTGATTTTAGCGGCTATCATCACGCCTCCCGATGTGGCAAGTCAAATCATTGTTGCTATTCCTATTATGATTTTATATGAAATAAGCATATTCATTTCGGGTTATGTGTTAAAAAAACAAGAAAAAGCTGCCAAAACAGCTCAAACAACGTAGTTTAAACCATTTTTTTAATAGATTTCAATAATAATTTTTTAGGTTCAATGAATTGTAAAACCTACCTACAACAACTACCAAACGTGAAAACGTTAAAACAGATTTGCAAAGGCAGAGCTGTAATTGATTGGATTATTTGTGGTTACGAATTTGAAACTTACCACACTTATTACAAAAGTAAACAAGAAGAATACGACGGAACCGAAGCGCAATGGGGACTTGGTTTTGAGGAAGAAGACGGTACATCACTTTCGTTTTATTTCATTGAAAAGGCGTGTTTGATTGTTCCTTCAACAAGTTCGGAAGATAGCAAAGGAGCTAACAATCAGTCTTTTGAAAAGAAAATTCCGAAAATCTTCTCACCTTACTATCGTAAAAATTTCTCAAATGGTGACATTCCGTTTGTGATTTGGTCATTAGACGGAGAAACTTGGTATTGTGAAGAGAATTTTGAAATTGAAGAAATCATTTCTAAATTTGACCAAATCACAACTGACCCTAAGAAATATAAAGATTGGGCGATTGACTTCTTTGGAGGGGAAACTTTCTTAAAAGAAGATATGTCAGAGAAAACCATTTCCGATATTTATGCAGGGAAAATTTTAACAGAGGATATGGTTTATGACCTTGTTACAGAAGTTCACGATTGGGTCGATTTGGAAACAGAATTGGACGAGATGCCCTATCGTTTTGAATTTTAATAAACAAGTAAAAAGGTGTTAAATCGGAATTCATATTTTTGAATTTGAACGTTTTAACATCATTTTATGTAGAATGTAACTGATAAAATTACTATCTTTGGCGAGGTAAAAACCTTGCCGAAGATTTTGTGTTTTATATTTTTTAATTCAATCTGACCTTTTTACAGATTTTTTAAGTAGGAAAAATGAAACTGATAGCAAATAATATCATCAAAATTTACAAAGGAAGGAAAGTTGTTAAGGGCGTTTCTTTGGAAGTAAATCAAGGGGAAATCGTGGGGCTTTTGGGTCCTAATGGTGCTGGAAAAACGACTTCTTTTTATATGATTGTAGGATTAATCAAACCCAATGGAGGAACGATTTATCTTGATAATGAGAATATTACTAATTTCCCGATGTACAAACGAGCACAGTATGGTATCGGATATTTGGCACAAGAAGCCTCTGTTTTTAGAAAATTAAGCATAGAAGATAACATCAAAAGTGTGTTGCAACTCACCAAACTTTCTAAAAAAGAGCAACAAATGAAAGTTGATTCGCTCATTGATGAGTTTAGTTTGGGGCATATTCGCAAAAATCGAGGAGATTTACTTTCAGGGGGCGAACGCAGGCGCACCGAAATTGCTCGCGCTTTGGCAACAAGCCCAAAGTTTATTTTGCTTGATGAGCCCTTTGCAGGAGTTGACCCAATTGCAGTGGAAGATATTCAAACCATTGTATTTCAATTAAAAAGCAAAAATATTGGCATCTTAATAACTGACCACCGTGTGGAAGAAACACTCGCCATTACAGATAGAACATATCTGATGTTTGAGGGCGGAATTCTGAAAGCGGGAACGCCCGAAGAGCTTGCGGCAGATGAAATGGTACGAAAAGTATATCTCGGTAAAAATTTTGAACTTCGCAAGAAGAAAGCCGAGTAAAATAGCGAAAAAATATGCACAATTACATAGAATACGATTTTACGATTGAACCGCTTGATGGGGTGGCTTCGGAAATATTAGTTGCCGAATTGGCGGAATGCGGCTTTGAAAGTTTTGTAGATTCTGAGCGAGGAATTTTGGCATACGTTCAAGAAAATTTGTGGCACGAAGCCATTTTGAACGATGTATATATTTTGCAATCGCCTGAATTTCAGATTTCTTACACCTTTAAAACAATCCAACAGGTTAATTGGAACGAAGAATGGGAAAAAAACTTTGACCCAATTGTGGTAGAAGATAAATGTACCGTTCGAGCTCCTTTTCACGCACAACCCGAAACACCTTATGACATCATCATTGAGCCCAAAATGAGTTTCGGAACGGGACATCACGAAACAACTTATATGATGTTGCAATTTCTGTTGAATACTGACTTAACAGGAAAAAAAGTTTTGGATATGGGTTGTGGCACAAGCGTTTTAGCGATTATGGCTGAAAAACGAGGGGCAACTGACATCACTGCCATAGATATTGATGATTGGTGTATTGAAAATTCAATCGAAAATATACAACGAAATGATTGTCAGAACATTAAAACAATTTTAGGCGACGCTTCAACACTTATTGGAAAGGAATTTGATGTCATTATTGCTAACATCAATCGGAATATATTACTTGTCGATATTCCAACTTATGCAAGAAGTTTACGTACTGCTGGAACACTTTTTTTGAGTGGATTTTATGAGGCTGACATTGCTATCATTACTGAAAAATGTCAAGAAAACGGTTTGAAATTCAAAAGTAAGTTACAACGCAATGATTGGGTAGCTCTGCAATTTGAAAAAGAAGTATAAAAACATAAAGATATGATTTTCAATCACCAAGAAAAAACGGAATCTCAAACTTCTGTTGAAGAATTGTTAGATGATGGTTGTCATCTTATCTTGTATAATGATGACGTCAATACTTTTGACCACGTGATTGAAACTTTGGTGCGTGTTTGCCAACATACGTATGAACAAGCAGAACAGTGCGCTATTATTGTACACTTTAAAGGCAAATGTGATGTCAAATCAGGGAGTTACCAAAAATTAGAACCAATGTGTACTGCTTTGTTAGATGCTGGTCTTAGCGCTGAAATTCAGTAGTTCCAAGTAATATAAGTAATTTTAGGTAAAGAACACCATTTTTTGCTATATTGTCTCTTTACCGCATTGTCTTAAAAAAACAAGAGGCAGCCTGAGAAAAAATAGACTACCTCTTGTGGCAAGTTTGATGAATATTACTACACTTATCTATTTTGCTTCTTCATCAGGAAGCAAAATAAATTGGAATAACTGGCTTTCTTTTAGGTATTTATTCGCTACTTTTTGAACTGATTTTGGAGTGATTTTTTCTAAATCTTTCAATACTTTGTTCGGGTCTTGCAAAGGCTCTTGATTTTCATACGCTTGCAATATGTGTCCACGCCAAAAACTATTTTCTTTTACCATAAGTTCCATTTGACGTTGTTGTTCGATTTTGAATTTATCCAAATCTGTTTGAGAAGGTCCTTCTTTTTTGATTTTTTCAATTTCTTCCAAAACCAATTTTATTAGTATTGGATATTTTTCTATGCTTGTACCGAAAGCGATTCGGAAACTAAAACGTCCTTTGGGGTATTTTGAAACACTAAAACGTGCGCCAGTTCCGTAAACGCCGCCTTCTTCTTCACGTAAGCGCTCAATCAACTTAATAGTTAGAGTGCTTTCTAAGGCATCCATATTAAGCACCTCCATTTCACTATATTTGAAATCACCATAGAAATTCAATCGAACAGCAGCTTTTTGCTCTTTTCCTTTATTTACAACATTTTTGAAACCTTTTTTAGGTTCGTAAAGCCCCAAATCACGTTCTTTCTCTTTGCGTTTAAGGTTTGGTAATGAAGCCAAATATTCCTCCAAATAAGGTTTCAATTCGTCTTCTGAAAATGAACCAACAATCACAAACACAAAGTCAGAAGCATCAGCGAAACGGTCTTTATAAATGCTCAATGCACGGTCTTTTGAAATAGATTTCAAATTCGCCTCAGTAATTGGCATACGACGGATATTTCCATTGTAAAGTTTAGCCAAATTGTTTTTGTTGAAGATGAAATTTGGATCATTTTCTTGGTTTGCTATTGCTGAGATATTTCGGTCAATAGTACTTTTGAAAGTATCATCATCAATACGTGGTTCGGTGAAATATCCGTAAATAAGCTCGAAAGCTGTTTTCAAACCTTCTTTGTCGGAATATGCTGAAACTCCCTCACTTTCTTCTGAAATATAGGTGCTTACGTCAATATTTTTTCCTGTCAAATATTTGTTAAGTTCGATAGAGTTAAGCTGCCCTACACCACTATTTTCTACTAAACTTCCAGCGTAAATTGCTGAAAAATAGTCATTGTCGCTATACAATGAAGTTCCGCCAGGACTGTAAGCATTAATCAAAATTTGGTCATTTTTGAATGTTGTCGGCTTCAAAATCACTTTAATGCCATTGCTTAATGTTAATTCTTTGGCGTCTATACTTGCTATTTTTTTCTCGGAAACAATACTTCCTTTTTTAGGTTGTTTTGAAAGTAAAGGCAAGTCTGACACCTTGTCATCATATGGCATAAGATTTTCAGATTCAACTTCTGAAATCCAAGTGTTTATCTGTTGTTCTGTTGGTAATGAACTTTTTTCCGCTTCGGGCGCCAAAATCACAACATCACGATTTACATCAGTGTAATATTGTTTGATGAGAGCATTTGCCTCATTTAGGGTCAAAGTTGGCAATATTTCCTTGGTGATTCGGTAATTGTCATCATTACTTAAAGCTGGACTTTCTTCCAAGAAGTAGTTTAAATACCGATTTACGTACTCATCTGATTTCTTTTTGTCTCGCTCGATGTACGCCATTTCGTTGCTTTTGCTCAACACTGAGAGAGCTCTATCAAATTCAGTTTGATTAAATCCGAATTTTTGGACGCGTTCTAATTCACGCACTAAAGCCTTGAAGCCCATTTCATTTTCGTTGGGTTTTGTTACTACAAGAGCATTGTATACCTGTAAGTTGGAAAAGAAATCACTGATATTTGTTGATGCAGTTAAAAATGGAGGATTAGCACTTTGACGAAGTTCCACCAAGCGATTGTTTAGCATTTGTCGGTAAACCGAACACAAAAGTAAGTGTCTGTAATCTCCAATGGTTTTTACAGTGTTTTTGGGGTGTTTGATTATCACTTGTATAACAGTAGCCGTCATTTCAGGGTCTGTTACAGCAACAAATTGATTTTTACCAAGCAATGGAACATTGAATTCCTCTCTTTTTGGAGGGTTTGGATGAGTTTTCATATCTGAAAACAAACGTTTTATTTCGTTTTCCATCTGAGCAACATCAATGTCTCCTACAATGATAATTGATTGTAATTCAGGTCGATACCAATCTTTGTGAAATTTACGAATTTCTTCGTGCGGAAAATTTGTTATGATTTCTTCCGTTCCGATTGGTAAACGATTGGCATAGAGCGAATTATTAAGTATTACAGGGAAATATTTGTCTTGCATACGCTGTTGCGCTCCTCGACGTCCACGCATCTCTTCTAAAACAACACCTCTTTCCTTGTCAATTTCTTCGCCTGTAAGTAGCGCATCTTGCGCCCAATCACGCATTATCAGTAAACCATTTTTCAAAATTTCGGGGTCATCTGACGGAATAGGCAATTGGTAAACTGTTTGGTCAAAACCTGTGTAAGCATTCAAATCACTACCAAAACTTACACCTACCTTTTGAAGATAATTTACCAATTCGTTTTTAGGAAAATGTTTTAATCCGTTGAAATTCATATGCTCTAAAAAGTGAGCCAATCCCAACTGTGATTCATTTTCTAAAATAGAACCAACTTTTATCGCTAAATACATCGTAACGCGATTTTTCGGTTCAACATTTTTGCGGATAAAATACTGAAATCCATTTGGTAACGTTCCTACTTTCACTTCATTATCAAAAGGAAGAGGTTGATTTAAGGAAAGTGAGTCTTTCAGAATCTTTCCATTTTCATTGTTTGTTGAAGTAGTGGCTTCAACATTTTGAAAAAGCATCGCACCTAAAAAAGCTAATGCTATGGGTTTTATAAATTTCTGCATAAAAAAGAATATTTTAAACTTAAATTAGTTTCGCAAATGTAAGAATATAAAACGAATAACGCATACTTTTTTTCGGAATATTTTTGAGCACGAAATCAACAAAAAAGAACGGATTGAAATTTAGAAACTCAAAATCAGGTAAAAGGCTTTAATTTATAGGTGTCTCATTTTGAGAAGTATCAAAAAAACACCTTGCCAAACCGACAAAGGTGTTTTGAAAAAATAAAGAGATGTTTCTTTTTAGAAAGAGAGTGTCATTCCTGCCAGAAAATTAATTTCGGCTTGCGGAAAATACGTAGCACTATCTGAAAAACTTCCGTAAGCCACGTATTTCGCATTGAAAATATTATTTGTTGTTAATGAAAATAAGATTGATTTACAAACTTTTACAGGATTTATTTCGTAAGATAATAATAAATTATTTACAAAATAAGATTTCAATTTTGCATCAGGATTATCCGTATTGGTCATATATTGCTCACCAACAAATTTTGACAACAATGAAACATTAAATTTTTCAATCGGAACAAACGTCAAGGAACTTCCTGCCACCACTTCGGGTGAAAAAGAAATGTCCGTATTGCCTAAATTTATAAAATTTGTTCCTTCTTGTACTTGAAAATTAACATTTTTATTTTTGCTCAATGCTACGTTCGGTTTCCATATCCATTTGTTTGATAATGTGATATTTGCATCAATTTCAATTCCCATACGATAACTATCACCACTATTGTCTCTGATGGGATATCCTTTGTCATTTAGGCGACCTGTAAGCACCAATTGGTCTTTATAGAGCATATAGTACAGATTTGTATTGATTTTAATTTTAGGTGAGAGAAATCGCCAACCCAATTCAAAATCGTTCAGTTTTTCGGGTCGGGGTTGTCTGCCTGTTTGTTCTTTATAGCTGTTTTTATAGTCGCTTCGGTTAGGTTCTTTGCTGGCTCTGGCGTATGAAAAATAAAAGCTATTATATTGATTTAGAGAAAAATTCACTCCCACTTTCGGATTGACGAAATGGAAATCATCATCAGCTTCATATTTTTCTGCTTCATACGCCGCATAGCGATATTGCACATCACCAAACAAGTTCCACTTTGGAGTGATTTGCCACGAAAGTTTTACAAAAGTTGCCGCATCTGTTTTAAACCCCCAATCTTTATCTACAATTTCGCGATAAGGTTTTGCGGCTTCTTCTGACCAAATTCTCTCATCAAAATGCAATCCCTCATACTTATTGAACGAACCACCGAAAATCAAATCAATTTTTTCCTTCTTAAAATTAGAAGAAAATGTTGTTCCATAAAAGTCATTATCTAACGCATAACGGGTGATTTGATGCTTATCCCACGTGTCTCCGCCCCAAGTTTCATACATTTCCCAATATCCTTTTCCTTTGGTGTAATGAAACGCCAAGTTAGTAGTCCAAAACGGATTCCATTTTTCAATCCAATGCAATTGAGCGTGGTCTTGCTGATAGTTGTCGGTTTCATTGTCGTAAAATCGCTGATTTCCAGATGTATCAGTAAATTCACCCGCAGGATTATATGTGCGATTTTGGGTTAGTGTAATTGGGTCAATTCCTAAATAGGTGAGATATGTTCTTTCTTTTCCACCGAAAATCATTCCCTTTATGAGTGTGTTATTGTGGGAATATGCTCCTTGCAAGAAATATGATTTTAAGTCAGAAAAGGCACGGTCACGATATCCATCTGAATTGATTTTTGAAAATCTGGCAGAAAGTTCAAATCGGTCATTAATTTTTCCTGTGGATAATTTAACTGTATGTTTATGAGAGTTATAGCTTCCGTAGTAATTCCCTATTTCGGCATACGCATTTTGCGAAACCGCATCGGTCAAAATGTTTAAACTTGCTCCAAAAGCTCCTGCTCCATTGGTTGACGTGCCTACACCACGTTGCAGTTGAATGCTTTCTGCTGATGAAGCAAAATCTGACAGATTATACCAAAATGTTCCTTGTGACTCCGAATCGTTGTACGGAATGCCATTAATAGTCACATTTGTGCGATACAAATCACTTCCACGCACTGACATATAGGTCGCACCAAATCCCAAACCATCTTCGGAATGGGAAACTACATTGGGCAGATAGCCTACCAGGATTGGAATTTGTTGTCCGCCATTGCGTTGTTGGATTTCCGTTTTTGAAAGATTTGAAAAAGTTACGGGAAGTGTTTCCTTTGCCCGCACCGCTGAAACCAATACTTCATCTAATTTAATGGTTTCTAAATCAATAGAATCTTTTTCAGATTCAAAATTTTGAGCAAAAGCCGAATTTGTCAGACACATTGCTCCCATAAAAAATAATTTTTTCATTAGTAAAATGGAATTTTACAAAATAAAAGAGGTAATTATTTTATGGAAATTAATAAAAAAAGCCCGTTTTTGCTACCCAAAAGCAAAAACAAGCCACATTGTTTGACTTTGTTTCCTTAGACTGCATTACCAGCCCAAGTTCTATGGGTATAATCTCAGCCGCAAGCGCAGCACCCCTTTGAGACGACTGCAAAGGTATAAAGAAAAGTTAAATTAGCAAATTGTTTTTGATTTTTTATAGTAAGGTAAATTCAATCCCTTTTATAAATATCTCCTTGAAAAACAGATAGAAGTCCCTTAATTGCCAATCCGAATTGTTCTAAAACTTATGTGCAAATTCCTTTAATGATTGTTCTTCCTATACGACAATTGTTTGATTTTCTTGTAGGGGAGTATTGCAATACTCCCCTACATTGTTTATAAATGCCTTTTTAAGTAGCTTGTTACGTTGTCATAAATGCGTTTTTCAATGTTTGAAACATCACTTTTTATGAATTTTTCACCCATAATATTTTCATAAAGTTCAATGTATCTTTCTGAAACGGTTTCTATGTATTGGTCAGTCATTTCAGGTACTTTCTGTCCGTCTTTGCCTTGAAAACCTTGTGAAATTAACCACTGGCGAACAAATTCTTTTGAAAGTTGTTTTTGAGGTTCTCCCTTTTCTTGACGTTCTTCATAGCCTTCTTTGTAGAAGTATCGTGATGAGTCAGGGGTATGGATTTCATCAATGAGTACAATTTTTCCGTCTTTGGTTTTTCCGAATTCATATTTTGTGTCCACCAAAATCAAACCACGTTTTGCGGCTATGGCTGTTCCGCGAGCAAACAAAGCATAGGTATATTTCTCTAAAAGAGCGTAATCTTGTTCACTGACGATGCCTTTTTTGATGATTTCTTCTCGTGAAATATCTTCATCGTGTTCCCCATTGTCGGCTTTGGTGGCAGGTGTAATGATAGGATGTTGCGGAAATAAGTCATTCTCTTTCAAACCTTCGGGAAGAGCCACACCACAAAGCATACGTTTGCCAGCTTTGTATTCACGAGCTGCGTGCCCCGCTAAATATCCACGAATGACCATCTCCACTTTGAAAGGTTCACATAAATGTCCTATGGCAACATTTGGGTCGGGAGTAGCAATCAACCAATTTGGAACAATATCGGCTGTTTGTTGCATAAAATTGGTAGCTATTTGGTTTAAAATCTGTCCTTTATAAGGAATTCCTTTGGGCATAACCACGTCAAATGCCGAAAGTCGGTCGGTGGCAATCATCACCAGCAAGTCGTTTTCTAAATAGTAAACGTCACGTACTTTTCCCTTATAAACAGATTTTTGACCAGGAAATATGAAATCAGAAGTTGTAATTGTATTACTCATAATCTAAAAGTTCAAGTTTTTAATTTTGTAGGGTTAAATTTTGAGTTTCAACCCGCGCAAATATAAGGATTTATTTCCAAAAAAAAACAACCAATAAAGGCTGTTTTTTTAATGTAATATTTTTTTCGCTTTTATGCGTATTTGCTCAACTCCAACGAAATCACGTCACTATCGTGAAAACCTTCACCTCGCCAAACTATTTCACGGTTGTTGTAAATGACGAGTGTTGGTAAACCATTTATTTTCAGTGCTTTTGTGAGTTCTTTGTTTTTATCTACATCTATTTTAACTACTTTTACACGGTCGCCCATTATTGAGAGAATTTCTCTCAACACAGCGTTCATATGCATTGAAGCCTCGTGCCAATCTGCAAAAAAACAAATTAACACAGGAGTATTTACATCAATTACATTGCCAAATTTTTCCATAAATTCTTTTCTCAGTTAGAAACAATGCAAAGATATGAATTTTGAAAGAAAAACATTATTTTTTAATAAAATTTTATATTTTTATGCTTCATTTACGCCCTTTCAAGAAAATTAATTTTCAACAATAACATAATATATTTTAAAAAATAATCTCTGATTTTTTTTGAGTATTCCATTGGTAGCTAATTTTTTAAACGTGTAAAATGTTGTTTTTAAAAGATTGAGAAAAGAAGAAAGAATGCTAAAAATTATAAATTTTATTGAACTGATTATTTTTTTTCGTAGGTTTGCAGTTGCGTGTAAATTTAAAAATTAACAAGGTTATGCGACAAGTACTACACATCACCGGAAACAAGTATGCTTCTGAAATGTTGAAAAAAATGAATGGAGATTCAGAGGTAATTACTTGGAATGAAATGCTTTGCGAGGGAAAAACTTCTACTGACATAGGTAGTGAAGATTTTTGGAAGAATCGTTATAATTTTTTCAAAAACGAATACAATACGGGAAAATCTTCTTTTATAAACAACGTATTAAAGGAATATCGAAATTTATGTAATCAAAAAGTGCAAGATGAGGCTGTTTTGTGGTTTGGTGAGGATTTGCAGAGCCAAATCAATATGATTGCGGTGCTCAGTTGGCTTAAAAAACATCGTAAGAACATTCAAATTTCGTGGGCGAAATTTACCTCATCTCAACCAACTCAAAAAGAATTGAAAATCAACTACGAAGAAAGAAAAATGCTCTTTCAAGATGATGTTGAATATGCCGATTATGTCTGGCAACTTTATTGTAGCGAATCTCCTTTGCAGTTAGAAAAACATCTCAAAAACACCCAAACCAATCTTACGGCGCTTCCTGCTGCACTTCAAATCCACCTGAAAAGGTTTCCCTCAGTTAAAAACGGGCTGAATATTGTTGAAAATGAAGTGCTTATATCTGCTTCTCAATTTAAGGGAAACAAAGAACAATTTGTAAACCAATTGCTGGAAAATCAATCAAAATTAGGATATGTTGCAATGCAATTTGAAGGAGTTATTGATAGGCTTAAACCTTTGTTTTCTTCACTTAATCCTTTGAAAATTAATGCAAAAGGAAAAGAAGTTATCCAGAATACTACTAATATGTATCCCATTTTGCGTAATGAACACGATTATTTAGGAGGTAGCTTAAAGTATAATTTCTTGTATTACGAGGTTTCAAATAAACTTTTGAAATTATAAGATATTCATTTTTATATAGTTATGTCGTATAAAAAATTACATTTAAAATGATAAAAGAATCGGAATTAATTTTAAATCCTGATGGGAGTATTTACCACTTGAATTTAAGACCAGAGCAAGTGGCAACTACCATCATATTAGTAGGCGACCAAGACCGTGTGGGGCGCATCAGTGCTTATTTTGATACGATTGAACATAAAGTGCAAAAGAGAGAGTTTTGCACTCATACGGGTACTTACAAGGGGAAACGTTTAACGGTAATTTCAACAGGAATTGGTCCTGACAATATAGACATCGTTATCAATGAATTAGATGCACTATTCAACATTGATTTAAACACACGACAACCCAAAAAAGAACTTACTTCATTGAACTTCATTCGTTTTGGAACTTCGGGCTCGTTACAAGCTGATATTCCGGTAGATAGCTTTGTACTTTCATCACACGGTTTAGGAATGGACAATATGTTTCACGCTTATAAAGACAGCCCCTCAGTGCGTAATCTCGAATTGGAAGAAGCCTTCATTGAACACACACAATGGTTTTCCGATAAAGGGCGTCCTTACATCGTTTCGTGTGGAGAGAATCTGAAAGAGAAAATCATAACAAATACTGTTTTTCAAGGAATTACAGGAACAGCTCCTGGTTTTTATGCTCCACAAGGGCGTATGTTGCGTTTGGCAGTGCAAGACCCTGAACTCAATGATAAACTTCACAGTTTCAATTATAACGGATTTAGAATGACCAATTTAGAAATGGAAACTTCTGCTATTTATGGTTTGTCAAAGTTACTTGGACATCAAGCTGTTTCGCTGAATGTTATTATTGCCAACAGAGCCAGCGGAACATTTACGAAAGATACTAAAAAAGCTGTTGAAAATCTGATTGTTTTTGGATTGGAACAAATTGCTAAAAACGTATAATGATGCAACCGATTCCACTAACGGGACAAGAGTTACACAATTTAGCGATGAACATCGTTGGTACGGCGCTTCGTGATGAACTTCACTGGGAATTTTTATTGGTAAACAGCCAATTGAAAAAAGACCCACAATTTGTGTGTGTCGATAAAAACAAACAAAAATATTTCATCATCGTTCGGGCAATGCCTTATGGCGAAGACCCCGATGCTTATGACCCTGTTTTTATGCAAATTGTGCGAGAACACGCTTTGAAGCACAATGCAAAAACCTATTTTGCAGGTGTTGGGCTAACAAATGTTGAAAACGAAGAGTTTCCTATCTATAAAAACCAACCCTATCAAGTGACTTTTCACGGTCTTTTAGAGATTTCATAACATACTTACTGTTCAAGGTGTAATGTTTCTGAAAATGAATTTAAAAATGAAAAAAATATTCTTTTTTGCTTTTCTGCTGTCAGTAATTGCTTGCAATGAAGTTCCTACGGAAAAAATACGAACGATACAAGGAGAAGCGCAAGGGAGCACTTATGGCATAAAATATATTTCAAACAATGATGAAAATCTCAAACCTGCGGTAGATTCTATATTGGAGGTGATTGATTTGTCAATGTCCACCTATCGCTCTGAGTCAATTATTTCACGAATAAATCAAGGTGAAAAATTGAAAGTAGACGCACATTTTGAAAAAGTTTTTTTAGCTTCTCAAAAAATATGGAAGCAAAGTGACGGGCTTTTTGACCCAACTGTTGGTGTGTTGGTAAATGCTTGGGGATTTGGAAAAGATAAAAAACATAAGTCATTAACAGAGAGTCAAATAGATAGCTTGAAAGAATTTGTGGGTTTTGAGAAAGTTCACCTCACTGATGAAAAGCAAATTCAGAAACAAAATGAAGCTATCTTCTTTGATTTCAATGCTATAGCACAAGGATATACGGTTGATGTTATTGCTGATTTTTTCAAATCGAGAGGAATTGAAAATTTTATTGTGGAAGTAGGAGGTGAGATTTTTCTAAGCGGAAAAAATATTCTTGAAAATAAAAAATGGACAGTCGGAATTGAAAATCCGTCGCAAGCTACCGAAAAACGAGAATTGATTGCAACCGTTCAGTTTGAAAATCAAGGTTTAGCAACTTCGGGAAATTATCGAAAAATATGGACAGACAGCATCACGGGTGAAAAATTTGTGCATTCCATCAATCCAATAACGGGCAAAGCAACACAGAGTAATGTGTTGATTGCCACTGTGATAACTGATTCAGCGATGTATGCTGACGGCTACGCAACAATGTTTATGGTGATGGGATTAGAAAAAAGCAAATCCTTTTTGGCGCAACACCCAAATATGAACGTGATGCTTGTTTTTAACAATTCAGAAAATCAAGTAGATATTTTTATGACTGACGGATTTAAAAAATTAAAATCTAAAAACTAATTTCTAAAAAAATCTGGTAGAATGACAATAGGAATTATCGGAGCTATGGAGCTTGAAATAAATGCGTTACGAGATACGCTTACTGATACAAAAACAAGCTACATTGATGGATTTACATTTTATGAGGGAAAAATACACGGAATTTCAGTAGTGGTTTTGCTTTCTGGAATAGGGAAGGTAAGTGCTTCGGTTTCAACAACTTTGCTTATAAGTCATTTTCGTCCAGATATAGTTATCAACACCGGCACGGCGGGGGGCTTGGGAAACACTTCGGTTTATGACCTTGTGCTGGCAACCGAAGTACGCCATCACGATGTAGATGTTACAGCCTTTGGTTATGAAATTGGGCAACAGGCACAAATGCCTTCTGCTTATCTTCCTGATAAAAAATGGTTTGACATAGCAAAATCTGTTGCCGAAAAGCATAGTAATCAATTGCATTGCGGGCTGGTGGTTAGTGGTGATGCTTTCATTTCTGATCCTGCAAAATTGCAGCAAATTCAGAATAATTTTCCACAGGCACAAGCTGTTGAAATGGAGGCTGCCGCTATCGCTCAAACCTGCTATCTTTTGAAAACACCTTTCATTATGCTCAGGGCTATATCAGACAAAGCAGGAGAAGGGAATGCTGTTTCTTATGAAAAATTTGTTGCCGAAGCAGGGAAACTTTCCGCAGAAATCAATATTGACATTGTAAAGACAATAGCATATTTCGTACTTAAATAGAGAAAAAAACTACTTTTTGGCGTTTGTTTTTATCAGTAAAAGCCCTAAAAATGTAATCAACCCATTGACGGCAATACTCACGAATCCGAAGTCAAATCCGAAATTTTTACTTGCATATTCACTTAATACATAAGTGATTACAGGCGAAAGCAAACATACGTATGGAACATATCGGTCACGAATGCTAATTTTGGTGAACATTCCGAAAAGATACAAGCCTAATAAAGGTCCGTACGTGTAACCTGCAATTTTGAAAATCAGTGAAACTACATCACCACGACTTTCTGAAAATCCGACAATAATCAAAAAAAGTATCGCTGAAAAGCCTATCAATGAAATATTTTTAATTTTTCGTTTGGTAGCTGATGATTTTTCGGAAATATTGAGAAAATCATACGTAAAAGACGTAGTCAAAGCCGTCAAAGCTGAATCCACACTCGAAAAAGAAGCGGCTATGATTCCTAACAAAAAACTTGTTCCAGCCACAATTCCCAAATAGTTAAGAGCAATGTTTGGGAAAAGATTGTCCGTATCAAGAATTGCTCCATTGTTTACTTGCAAAGGAATTTGCATTTTTTCGGCATAGATGTAAAGTAAAATTCCGAAAACGAGAAACAAAAACTGTGTTGCCGCCAGCACAAAACTATACGTAAGCGTGTTTTTTTGAGCATCGCCCACGTTTTTGCAAGTAAGGGTTTTTTGCATCATATTTTGGTCTAACCCAATCATTGCCACAGCAATAAAAAATCCTGAAATGAATTGCTTAAAGAAATTATTCCCCGATTTCCCGTCGAAATTGAAAATGTCAAAATAAGAATGTGAAACCACCGCATCGAGCGTTTCTTTCACAGGAATATGCAAAGCGGAAATAATTTCGTATGAAATAACTATAATGCTCACAATTAGGAATAAAGTCTGCAAAGTATCTGTCCAAACAATGGTTTTTATGCCCGATTTATTGGTGTAAAGCCATACCAACAGAAGGATTAAAGCCACCGTAATGGGAAAAGGTATCCCGATTTTATCAAACAGAGCGAATTGCAATATTTTTGTAGCTAACATCAATCGTAACGCTGCTCCAAAAGACTGGGAAACCAAGAAAATTAACGAACCGGTTTTGTAAGAAAACTTTCCAAAGCGCGTGTTCAAATATCCGTAGATGGAAACTAATTGCAGTTTGTAATAAAGCGGTGTCAGCACAAAAGCGATAAAAAGATAGCCTGCCATATTTCCCAATACGAATTGAAAAAAATAGAGTGCATTGTTTCCGACCATTCCAGGAAGCGACACAAATGTAACGCCTGATAAAGCACTGCCTACCATTCCAAAAGCAACCAAAAACCAAGGCGATTTGCGGTCGCCCGTGAAATAGGTATCATCACTGTTTTTACGCGATGTGAAATAGGCAATGACCATCAATATGGCAAAATATAAAATAATGGCTAATAATACAGTATGAGTTTCCATTTCTTTATGTATCTGTAAAATAATTAGTTATCAATAAAATATAAAAATGTTTTTATTGAGGGAGGTACAAAACGCCTCCGCAAGAATCTCGCAAAGCTCCTGTAACAGAACTCAATACATTGACTTCATTACGTAGGCGTAAAACTCCCATAAACGCAAAAATAAGCGCTTCTTTAAATTCAATGATTTGTTTTTCAGGAACAACAATCTCGACGGAAGTATTTTTCATTTTGTTTTGTAAAACTTCTATCAAAAAAGTGTTCAAAGCTCCACCTCCCGTGATAAGCAGTTTTTGTTTATCTTGTGGTTTTTTATGTTGTAAAATATTGATTTTTATTTGATTACAAATGTGATGAACTGATGTGCACAACAAATCTTCAATCTTTACGTCAGAGGCTTCAACAATGGGAATGATAGACGAGCTGAACCATTCATAACCGGTTGATTTTGGGTAATTAGCTTTGTAATAGGGTAAATTATCCAACTGTTCGAGTAAATGAATGTCAATCTTTCCGCTTCGGGCGATATTTCCGTCAGCATCGTATTTCTTTTCGATTTTTTGACAACAGTAATTCAATAACATATTGGCAATTCCGATGTCATAAGCAATTCTTTTTCCGTTTTTTTTAAAAGAAATATTGCTAATTCCGCCTAAATTCAAACAAAAATCATAGTTTCCGAACAAAAAACGGTCGCCAATGGGAACTAATGGCGCTCCTTGTCCGTCCAGCGCTACATCTCCCGAACGGAAATCACAGACAACGGGCAACTGCGTAACGTTACTCAAATGCTGCCCCGACCCAATTTGAAGCGTAAAACCATTTTCAGGTTGGTGATGTACTGTGTGTCCGTGACTTGCCACAGCATCGGCTTTGAGGTTGTATTTTTTGATAAACCGAAGCGTTTCTTCACCCAGCCACATTCCGTATTCGCTATGCAATTTCAGTAGCTCCACAGCAGAAAGTTTCACGGCATTTTTGAGTGTTTCAAATCTTGCTGCGTCATAGGAGATACTTTCTGCCTGCTCAATATGAAACCTCCAACGGTCGTTTTCTTTTTGAAAATGACAATACGCCAAGTCCAAACCGTCCAGCGAAGTGCCTGACATCAATCCGATTATTTTGTAAGTATTCATAAATCGAAAAAATAATTTCTTACAGCTACCAAAGATATTATTTTTTTATCAATTACACCAGAAAATCAATATTTTTTTGATAAATCGTATAAATTATGACTGTTAGTTGAAAAAAAAGTAGTATCTTGCACTGTTTTTAAGACATAAAACAATGGGAAAAACGTACAAAAAAATAACAGAAGAAGCCTCTCTTTATGACCATCTTGAACAAATGGACGTTCAAACTTTATTGGAAAATATCAACAAGGAAGACAAAAAAGTCCCAGAAATGGTTGAAAAAGCCATTCCTGCCATTGCGCGTTTTGTAGAAGCATTGGTAATACGTTTTGAAAAAGGCGGACGGCTTTTTTACATTGGAGCAGGAACGAGTGGAAGATTAGGCATTTTAGACGCTTCTGAAATTCCGCCAACGTACGGAATGCCACACGATAGGGTTATCGGGCTGATTGCTGGGGGCGATACAGCCATTCGGAAAGCTGTGGAAAATGCCGAAGACGATTCTGAACAAGCGTGGAAGGACATTTCAGTCTATGAGCCTACAACCAACGATTGTGTATTGGGAATAGCAGCCTCAGGAACAACACCTTACGTTATTGGAGGAGTAAAACAAGCCAAAGCAAACGGACTTTTGACTGCTTGCTTGACCAATAATCCGGATTCGCCTCTTTCACAGGAAGTTGATATACCCATAGAAGTGAACGTAGGTCCTGAATTTGTTACGGGAAGCACGCGAATGAAAAGCGGAACATCTCAAAAATTGGTTTTGAATATGATTTCCACGGCGCTTATGATTCGCATTGGTCGGGTTCGAGGAAATAAAATGGTAAATATGCAGCTGAATAATAACAAGTTAGTAGATAGAGGAGTGCGTTTTTTGATGGAAGAACTCCATTTAGATTACACAAAAGCCTCTGAACTTTTGTTGCAACACGGTTCAGTGCGCAAGGTGTTAGAAGTTTTTGAGAAGTAGAAAAAACGTAGATTATGCGATAAAAATAGCATAATCTACGTATGGAAATGGGTTGTATGACATTATCCCAAGAAAGGGTATCTGTAATCTGCTGGTGAAACAAAAGTTTCTTTGATAAGACGTGGCGAAACCCAACGTAACAAGTTTTGAGCTGACCCTGCTTTGTCGTTTGTTCCTGAGGCTCTTGCTCCACCAAAAGGTTGTTGACCTACAACCGCTCCCGTTGGTTTGTCATTAATATAGAAGTTTCCAGCAGCATCTTCCAACGCTTTAATAGCTTGATTTAAAGCATAACGGTCTTGTGAGAAAACAGCCCCTGTCAAGGCATATTCTGATGTTCCATTAACCAATTCTAATGTTTCTTCCCACTTCGCATCTTCATAAACATATACCGTTACCACAGGACCGAAGAGTTCAGTTTCCATTGTGGTGTACTTCGGATTAGTTGTTACAATTACCGTAGGTTCAATGAAATATCCTTTTGATTTGTCATAATTTCCACCTACAAAAACTTCTGCGTCAGCATCTTTTTTCGCTTGGTCGATATATTTTGCTAACTTATTAAACGAATTTTCGTGAATAACAGCCGTAATGAAGTTTTCCATATCCTCAGGAGAACCCATTTTGAACGAAAGAACATCTTCTTTTACAAAATTCAAAATTTCATCAGCTTTTGATTTTGGAAGATATACGCGAGATGCAGCACTGCATTTTTGCCCCTGATACTCAAAAGCTCCGCGTGTGATGGCAGTAGCTACTTGCTTTGAAATCGCTGACGGATGCGCCACAATGAAATCTTTTCCGCCCGTTTCACCCACAATTTTCGGATACGTTTTATAATTATGGATGTTATTCCCGATTTTTTTCCAAATATCTTGAAAAACTCCCGTTGAACCTGTAAAATGAATTCCTGCAAAATCAGGACTTGCCAACAAAGTTTCGGTAATCATTGCTGCATCTCCGTTGATGAAGTTGATAACTCCGTCAGGCAATCCGGCTTCTTTGAAAATCTGAACAATCATATTTGCCGAATACACTTGCGCATTACTTGGTTTCCAGATAACTACGTTTCCCATAAGAGCTGCACTTGCTGGTAAATTTCCAGAAATAGCCGTGAAGTTAAAAGGTGTTACGGCATAAACGAAACCTTCCAAAGGTCTGTATTCCACACGATTCCATACACCATCGGTTGAAATGGGTTGGTCATTGTAAATATTTGCCATAAATTCTACATTAAAACGCAGAAAATCAATTAATTCACAAGCTGAATCAATTTCCGCTTGGTGAATAGTTTTTGATTGTGCAATCATTGTAGCTGCGTTCATTTTGGCACGATAAGGACCCGCGATGAGTTCGGCTGCTTTCAAAAAAATAGCCGCTCTCTCTTCCCAAGGCAATGCAGCCCATTTTTTACGTGCTTCCAAAGCGGTTTTGATAGCTTTTTCAACGTGTTGTTTTTCAGCAAGATGATATGTTCCCACCACGTGTTGATGGTCGTGAGGCGCAGTCATATTTTTGGTTTTCCCTGTTCTAATTTCCTCAGTCCCAATATATAATGGAACATCTACTTGCTGATTCCATAATTCTTTATAGGCATTCAAAACAGCTTCCCTTTCGGGTGTTCCTTTGGCATACGATTTAACAGGCTCATTTACAGCCTTTGGTACTTTAAAAAATCCTTTTCCCATATTTTCTTGTAATTAAAAAGTTACTATTTTTTTCTTCCTTATGGCAGAAAGAATGAATCCAATGTGCTAATTACCACTTTGAGCTATCTTGTAAAGTTCAGCTACTTGATTCCAATCAATTACGTTAAAGAAGTTTTCAACATAGTCGCCACGTTTGTTTTGATATTTCAGGTAGTAGGCGTGTTCCCAAACGTCCATTCCCAAGATGGGTAAACCTGAAATTTCTAAACCAGGCATCAATGGATTGTCCTGATTGGCGGTGCTTCCTACTTGTAGTTTTCCATCTTTCACCACTAACCAAGCCCAGCCAGAACCAAAACGTTTAGCCCCAGCATCAGCAAATTGTTTTTTGAAATTTTCAAAACTTCCAAAATCACGATTGATAGCTTCAGCCAATGCACCTGTGGGTTGCCCACCTCCTTTTGGCGAAATAATATCAAAATACAGGTTATGATTATAGTAACCTCCTGCATTGTTTCGCAGCGCTGCATTGCTCATATCCAGCTCTTTAAGAACCTGTTCAATAGGTTGATTCGCTTGTGCCTTTCCTTCAACAGCTTTGTTTAAATTATTTAAATATCCAACATAGTGTTTTGAAAAGTGAATAAACATCGTCTTGGTGTCGATGTAGGTGTCCACAGCGCTGTAATCATATTTTAAAGGAACGATTTTGAACGCCCCGTCATTGGCTTTCACCTCACTTGGTTTGCCATAATCTTCTGATTGAGCTTGCTTTTTCTCAATAAACTCTTTTTTTGTTTTGTCTTTCCCTTTCTTTTTTGATTGCGCATAAAGCTCTCCTGATGAAAGCACAGCCCCAGAAAGAAATAAGACTGTCATAGGAATAAAGTTTCTTAGTTTCATATAAAAATTCTTTTTATTTTCTCCAAAGGTAATGAAAAAAGCATATAAAAAAAGGCTTTTAACATTTATTTATAACATAAAATTCAATTTACAGATTTATAATTACGCCATTTTTCAATGCAACGTACCATATCTTCGGGCAATTCAGAATCAAATCGCAAAAATTCGCCTGTGGTGGGGTGTTCAAATCCCAAAGTTTTGGCGTGCAATGCTTGTCGAGGCAACACTTCAAAACAGTTTTCAACGAATTGTTTGTATTTGGCGAACGTTGTTCCTTTCAGGATTTTGTTCCCACCATAACGCTCATCATTGAACAGTGTATGTCCAATATGTTTCAAATGCACCCGAATTTGGTGTGTTCGTCCTGTTTCTAACTTACAGGAAATCAGCGTAACATACCCAAAGCGTTCTAAAACTTTGTAATGTGTTACGGCTTCCTTTCCGTGACTTCCATCAGGGAAAACGTCCATCTGTAAGCGGTCTTTCAAATGCCGCCCAATGTGTCCCTCTACCGTACCTTCGTCTTGTTCCACATTGCCCCAAACTAATGCAATATACTCACGTTCAGATGTTTTATGAAAGAACTGTTGAGCTAAATGCAACATTGCTTCTTCCGTTTTGGCGATGACTAATAATCCGCTGGTATCTTTATCAATTCGGTGCACTAAACCAGGACGTTCAGAACTGTTATTTGGCAGATTTTCAAAATGATAGATAAGCGCATTGATAAGCGTTCCGCTGTAATTTCCGTGTCCTGGGTGGACTACCATTCCCGCGGGTTTATTTACAACGAGCAATTGGTCGTCTTCATAGACAATATCAATTGGGATATTTTCAGGCGTAAGCAAATACTCGTGGGGAGGATGTGCAAACATTACTTTCACCTCGTCATTAGCTTTCACCCGATGGTTTGACTTAACAGGAACGCCATTAACAAATATATTTCCTTGTTTTGCAGCTTGTTGCACTTTGTTTCGTGTAGCATTTTCAACGAAATTCATCAAAAATTTGTCCACTCGGAGAGGTTCTTGCCCTTTTCCTGCTTTGAAACTGTAATGTTCATACAGTTCGTCATCTTTTTCAAATTCTTCTTCAAATGACTGCATCACTCTAATTCTTCAACAGGGATAACTATTTCATTTTCAGTAGAAGTTTCTGACGGTTGAGAAGGGTCAAGTCCATTCCCGCAAACTAAATCTACTTTTGACATCTTTATCAACTGCTCACCAGGTTCTACTTTTTTGCCTTCGTGTGAAAGTTCAAGCACCATATCCTTCCCGATGTCGTCTATATAGGTAACTTTCCCAACTACAAGTCCCACTGATTTTAACGTTGCTTCGGCACTGCGACGAGTTATCTGAATCACCTTTGGAATGGTTACTTTCCGATAACCAGAAGGATTGATTGTCAGGTATATTTTTCGGTTTTCTTTCACGTGTTCAGCTGCTTCTGGGCTTTGGCTAATTACCGAAAAAGCCGGAAATTTAGGGTCATAATCCGTTGAGTCAAGCACTTCGTAACGCAAATTATTTTCTTCAAGAATGAATTCAACTTCTGTTAAAGTTTTTTTCGTTAAGTCAGGCACAACGACATATTCCCCGTGATTTGTCCATATTTTTAAGAATGTTAATATTAAAAATCCTAAAATGACAAGCGCCAAAATGGCAAGCCCGAAATGAACCGCCAAAGTTTTGAACATTGGTTTTTTTATTATATTTTTCAACATTTCCATCTGTTTTTAGACTTAAAATTATTTTTCCCTTTCATCAAGCAAACTGAACGCAACCGATTGCACCACTGACAAACAAAGACTGAAAAGAAGCGCCCCAAGAAATCCGTTTACCTTAAATCCGTCAACCAATTCGGCAGCCAACAAAATAATTGCCGCATTAATGACAAACATAAAAAGCCCCAAAGTGAGAATGGTTATTGGAATCGAAATAATTTCCAATATGGGTTTAACCAGTACATTCAAAATGGAGAGTACAAAAGCTACCAAAATGGCCGAAAAATAATCAGAAATTTCTGCATTGGGTAATATATTTCCTAACAGAAAAATAATGATTGAAGTGATTAATAAACTTGCTATATATTTCATTGTCAATTCGTTTTAAATAAACTATAATTCTCAAATTTGTTTTAAAAACGCCAATGTTTTGGCTAAATATTCTGTTGGGTTTTGTGCGTGCAACCAATGTCCC
>JBGYFE010000034.1:0-3314 GCA_041819925.1 Capnocytophaga sp. | reverse complement strand
CTGAAAATTTTTAATAAACAAACAAGAAATTTGTTCTATAAGTAAGTTCTTAAAATAAGATGACTTTTTTTGAAAATTTGAAATTTAAAATTTGTTTCTTGTTTAATTATTTAATTTATTGATTTTGTTTTTGTTGTGTGTTTTTTGCTTTTGATTTTTCGTCTGAAATCTCTTTTTTCTTTTCCTTTTTGTAAAGCGGAATTAGGTATGAAATGGTGTAGTTATAACTTGCTCCAAATCGGCTTCCGTCTCTCACACGACCAAACCCTGGAATCCAATAATTAGGAAAATCAGTGTAAGGATTTGCTATCAAAATACCTAAACGTATGCTTGCTCCGGCATACAAATTCCTCAGTAGCTCGACCTTCATTCCTAAAATAATTTCCAACCAATGAGCTGTACGCCCGTCGTATGAGCGTATCCAATCAGGATTCATTCCAGCGGTGTTTTCCGTCCAATATTGATTGTCTTTATGAATGGTGTAGGATGTTAAATCTTGTGAAAAAAGAGAAAAGCCATATCTTCCACCCGCATAAATCATATTTTCCATTCCGTACCAGTTTCCATAAGTGTTGTAGTCCACACCAAAACGAATGAATTGACCATTCGTTTTGTATGAAAAATAATCCTCCTCAGTAGTTTTTTGTTCCATACCAAGCTCCGCCGCAGCATAAAACTGATAATTTATGCGATAATCGCCCACGAGTTCAATGCCGTAGTAGTTCTTGTCCAAAAGAGCCCGTAGAGGTTTGCTGAGGTCAGCACCCACACGCAATCCGTAACGTTGTTTGTAAACGGGAGTTTCCGTAGTTCCTTGTGCAACAACGAATTGAAAAAAAAATAGACTAATGATAAAGTTGTATTTGAGCGCTCGATTCATTTCTTACATTGGTGTTTTTTACGTTAATTGATTTTATCCACGAACTTCCTGCATTTTCAACGGTGGCACTCAATGTGTTATAAATAGCTTTTATGCCGCAGGCTCTACTCACAAATTCTTCTTCAATGTTATAAGTAAACGTAATGGTTGCCACATTTCCAGAGGTAATTGTGCCCGAAGCAGTGTTATATACAGCATCGCTAATCATAACATACGTAGTGCTTAACGCTTCAACTTTTAGTGGAAGTGCGATGGAGTCAGTGGAGGCATTTGTCAAAATAGTGTTATTTCCTTCACCATAAACGATTAAATTGTTTACTGTTTTCGTATTTGAAGTGGAACTTGCGTTGTGAAAGCGTACAACCAATCGCGGAGTGTTGACCGAGTGTTCACACAACTCATCAGATTCGCAAGCCCAAAAAGCCGTGATGATGAGCATTGAAGCTATCGTAATTATGATACAATTTTTTAAGAAATTCATTTGAATAGTTTTTGAGGCGGTAAAGATAAACATTAATTGATAATTTTGAAAAATAGTTTGGAAGATGTTTGGTTTTTTGGCATAAAAAAACCGTTTCCTTTTGAGAAACGGTCAAAATTATCAAAATGAAAAAGTATTATTTTTTCTTTTTTGCTCCCTTTTCTGCCTTTGCAGCCTCTTGTGCAGCTTTCATTGCAGCACGTGAAATTCTTATTTGGCAAACAACAGTGTTGTCGGGGTGCATAATTTTGTAGTCGTCTTGAACCAATTTTGTAACGTAAAATTTGTTACCCATTTCCATTCCTGAAATGTCAACTGGAACAAAATCAGGTAATTTAGCAGGAAGAGCTTTTACTTTCAACTTACGATTTACCACTCTCAAGATACCACCTGCCATAACCCCTGGTGAAGTTCCAGTGATTTGGATAGGCACTTCAATTGTGATTTCTTTGTCATCGTGTAATTGATAAAAATCAATGTGGATGATTTTGTCAGAAACTGGGTCAAACTGAATGTCTTGCAAAATCGCATTGTAAGTTTTTCCACCTTCCAATTCAATTGTAGCGGTGTACACATTTGGAGTGTAAACAATGCTTTTGAAAGCTAATTCAGGTGCTGAAAAATGCAGAACATTGTCTCCTCCGTATAACACGCAAGGAACCTGTCCAGCATTACGTAAGGCTTTGCTTGATGCTTTGCCCACGCTTTCTCTTTGAGATCCTTTGATTGCAATTGATTTCATTAAAAAAAATATTTAGTTATTAAAAAATTAAATTACTTTGTTTCAATTTCTTGTAAAACAAGAAATTACATTATAAATTTTGAACTGATAGAGGTATTCTCGTGTACGCGATGCATCACTTCGGCGAACAAATCAGCACAACTCAAAACCTTTATTTTTTGAGACTCTTGTTTCAACGGAATAGAGTCCGTAACGATGAGTTCCTCCAATTGTGAATTCTCAATCCGTTCATAAGCTCCACCACTGAGAATGGCGTGTGTAGTTACGGCACGGACACTGATAGCTCCACGTTCTTTCATCAATTCGGCAGCCTTGACCAGCGTACCAGCCGTATCGACCATATCGTCTACCAAAACCACATTCCGACCCTCAACTTCACCAATGAGTTCCATTGTTTCAATCACATTGGCTTGTTTTCGTTGTTTGTAACAAATTACAACTTCACTATTCAAATATTTAGAATAAGCATAGGCCCTTTTTGAACCTCCCATATCGGGCGAAGCAATGCACAAGTTGTTCAAATTCAGGCTTTGTAAATAAGGTAAAAAGATAGTAGAGGCATATAGATGGTCAACAGGACGCTCAAAAAAACCTTGTATTTGGTCAGCGTGTAAATCCATCGTGATAATACGAGTAGCTCCTGCTGACTCCAAAAGATTGGCTACTAATTTCGCTGCAATAGGTACTCTTGGTTTGTCTTTTCTATCCTGCCGAGCCCAACCAAAATAAGGCATAACAGCAGTGATGTGACGGGCTGAAGCTCTCTTGGCTGCATCTAACATCAATAACATCTCCATCAAATTTTCACAACCCGGATTGGTTGAACCAATAATAAAAACCCTTGCTCCACGCACCGATTCTTCAAATGAGGGCTGAAACTCTCCATCACTGAAACGTAAGATTTTTACTTCGCCCAAATGCGTTCCATACTTTTCAGCAATTCTTTTTGCTAATTCAGTGCTTTGAGAACAAGCAAAGATTTTTGACTCAGGTACTATATAAGCCATAATATAATAAATAGTGGTGTGGTTGAACAACTTTCTGTTTTGCGGGTGCAAAGTTATGAATTAAAAAATAAATTTTTAAATTTTTTTCTACTTTTTTTTGCTTATAAAAAAAAACTTATGTATCTTTGCACCCGAAATAATGAAACAAGCCTGAGTGGCGGAATTGGTAGACGCGCACGACTCAAACTCGTGTTCTTCGGAGTG
>JBGYFE010000033.1:0-3006 GCA_041819925.1 Capnocytophaga sp. | reverse complement strand
CAGTTTATTAAATAACCTTTTGGGTTTTTAGCGTCCATTGCATAACGTTTCTTTTCAGCAAGGAAATTCATCAAATCCAATTCCTTTTGAGCTCTTTTGAACAAATCGTACCATTGGTTAATTTCTTGGGTTGAAAAAAAATATTCGCTTTGGAGGTATTTTAAAGTTTGGTTGTCCAATATCCAACGAGGGGATAATTGTTTTTCCAATTCGTATTGTTCTAATTCTAAACTTCTGTTAGCAGGAATTCTGAAAGGATGAAAAGTAATGGAATGGTATTTTTTACCTAACTTATTTATTTTGTACTCAAAAGAGTAAGGGGCTTTTTCAGTAAGTTCCTTTTTTGCAGGTTCAATAACACGTTTAATAAAATCATTGATTTGCTTATATTTGTCTTCTATTCGGAACATTTTTTTGAGTTCTTCTATGAGAAAAGAAAGAGGTCTTTCTTGCCCGCTGAGAAGCTCGTAAAAACGCATTGTATAGATACTATCAAATTCCATAGCAGTTTTAAGTTCGTACTTACGATACCCTTTTGCAAAATTTAAAAATGCTTCCATAAGCAAGGGAGTTATAACTAATTTTACTACTGAATCATATTTTTTAATTTTAGGTTTTTCGATAATACCATAAACGCCCCATTCGGAAGCATCTTCATATTCAAAATCTTTATTGCGAAGGCTTTTAAGTGCTTTTTTAACTTCCTTGTAATTAGTGTCTTTTTCATCTTTTAAAAAAACACTAATAGGCAGAGTAAATTCGTAATCGCCATATAGGTCCTTTTGAATGGAATAATTGTAAGTCAATTTTAATCCTGAAATTTTAGATTGTAAAACTTCCACAATACGATATAAGATACGTTTTTCATAAACAGAAAAATCATATCGTGCCGTAGTTACGATATACGATTGTAAAACGTCTTTATTTTTAATAACAGCCATATTATCAGATTTTTAAAAAAGTAGTAAATTTGTCGTATTTAGATTTTTCGCAAAGATATAAAATAAATACGACAAAAAAAAATAAAAGTCTGAATTAAAGTAAGAAAGTAGTAAATTTGTCGTAGTTAAGAGAAGAAAAAGTGGTAAATTTGTCGTATTAAGTAGTAAATTTGTCGTAGTTGAAGGTTTGAAAAAATCTGAAACCCCCTGTATTTATTATAGTTTCCAGAGATTTTACAAAAAATTGATAAGTCAG
Organism: Capnocytophaga sp.; assembly: GCA_041819925.1. Classification (GTDB taxonomy): domain Bacteria; phylum Bacteroidota; class Bacteroidia; order Flavobacteriales; family Flavobacteriaceae; genus Capnocytophaga. Next base: position 1,809 of record JBGYFE010000033.1, on the reverse strand, counting down.
TAATAAGTTCTGATTTTAAAAACAAATCACAAAATTTTAAAGATTGAGTCGAATTTGAGAAAGTTTTATTGAGGTTTTGAGAAATCAAAAAAATTTTGGAAAAAAAAATCAGAAAAATCAGTCAAAAAATTATTTTTAAAATAGGCGGCGATTTTTTTGTTAAAATGTGTTAATACAAATTAGTGTAACTGTATTAGAAAAATATACTATGTAATATTGTTTTTATGGTGTTATTGTTTTTATTATTGTATCTTTGCCGTCCCTAAAAATAACAATATGACCATATCCATTGATGAAATAAAAATCTTAACTCTCAAAGCATTGATGTCAGATGATATGCTGATGTACGGTTTGGTTCTTAAAGGAGGGAATGCATTGCATTTAGCTTATGACCTCAGTAACAGAGGTTCTATTGATATTGATTTTTCTATAAAAGGTAGTTTTTCCCAAGAAGAATTCGTTCGCTTGAAATCTAAATTTGACGCTTTATTAAACGATCAATTTTCTACAAAACAAATCGTTGCGTATGATGTTCTTTTTTATGAAAAACCTAAACAAGGAAAAATTCCAAATTGGTTAGGATATTGTCTTGAATTTAAACTGGTAGCAGAAGATTTGTTTGATACATATGGAAATGATATAGACAAGATACGGCGAGAATCTATCAAAATAGATGGACAATCCACTAAATACAAAGTGGATATTAGTGCTTTTGAATACGTTGAGGGAAGTTCTCAAAAAGAAATTGACGGCGTTCTACTCTATGTATATACCCCCGAAATGATTGTGGTGGAAAAATTACGGGCATTATGTCAATCTATGGAGGCATATAAAGCCATTGTTCCTTCTGCCAATCCTAAGCAAAGAGCTCGAGATATTTATGATATTGATATTATTAGAAACCATTTCAAAAGTTTACATATAACAAAGGAATTAATAGAAAACATTTTTGAAGCCAAAAACGTTCCTGTCCATTTTCTAAGAGAAATCCATTCTTTAAGAGAGCAAAACAGACAAGGTTGGGAAACTGTAACAGCAACGATTTCGCCTACTCAAAATATACATTCTTATGATACCTATTTTGACAGATTACAAGAATTAGTAAATTTAATCAACACTAAAATTTTAAATTAACCCTTGCGGGTAATAAATTTGCCATTTTTGGTCAAATGCTTTCTTAAAAATGTTGTACGAGGTATAGAATTTAAAATCTGTGAGGGTCTTTTCAAAAATTGAATAATCAACGGCACTATATCCTGAATGTTGCAAATAAAAGCCTATCAACTGTCCGTAAGGATAGGTAAAATTCATTTTTTGTAAATAAGTGTATAATTTTTGAACATTCAAAACATCTTTTGCATTGCTGTATGCCTCTAAAACTTGGGCAACACCCCCACAATAAAACGGACGGACGGTACAGTCGATTAAAGTTCGTTCAATATCTGTTTTTTTTAAGGTATCTCGAAAAGAAACCACTCCTAAATCACTTTGATTTTGTCCGTCGATATAAAATATTGTATAATCTCCAAATCGACGAGTATCAGTAGTTATTCTCGGTTTTTGATTGAATGCTACATCTATATTTTCCTGTGCTAATTTCGCATTATTAAAAGTTTTTGTTATTCGTTCAACAGTAACATATACATTTTTTGGTATTTGTAAAGTTAATCCGTTTAGGTATAACGCTGAATAGAAACTAAAATATGCTCTATTTTTACTCGCAGCTTTGTCAAATATATCCGTTTGAAAAAATTCATTGGTGTAAATATATCCTTGCGAATTGTCATTATGTAAAAAATATTCTTTTTG
>JBGYFE010000032.1:0-4053 GCA_041819925.1 Capnocytophaga sp. | reverse complement strand
GTAGAAAGCAACAAAGTTGAATATGATTTGGCAAACGGAGTTGACGTAGATTTCGATTTGAATGGAAATTGGATAAATGTCGATGCTCCTGACGGACAAACTATTCCGAATGGTTTTATTCCTACGGAAATTGTAAATTACGTGAAGGCCAACTATCCAAACAATGCTTTCAATAGCATTGAGAAGAAAAATAACGGTTATGAAGTAGAACTTGTTGGAATTGCCAAAGATATTTATTTCGATGCAAATGGCAGTATCGTTAATTCTTCAAATAGTGCTACGGGTGGGACAAATTCACCAACGACCCCTGTTGGAAATGTTCCTCAGAATGTAAATTCTGCCGCAGAAAGTTTTCTTAATACTTATTTTCCTTCAATAAAAGTAACGAAGGTTGAAGTAGAAAGCAACAAAGTTGAATATGATTTGGCAAACGGAGTTGACGTAGATTTCGATTTGAATGGAAATTGGATAAATGTCGATGCTCCTGACGGACAAGCTATTCCGAATGGATTTATTCCTTCAACGATCGTAAGCTACGTAAAGGCTAATTACCCTAATAATGCTTTCAACAGCATTGAGAAGAAAAATGGCATTTATGAAATAGAACTTATCGGATTTGGAAGAGATTTGATTTTTAACCTCAGTGGTAATTTTATCCAATTGGATTAAATAGGAAATTCATTAAAGAAAAACCGAGAAAAATATTTTTTTCGGTTTTTTTATCTTTTAAAATATTTTCCTATTTCTTTCCAATTTTTAATGCTACCTTTGCACCAAATTAAAAAAGAAACATAATGAGAACATTAATTAAATCAACGGCTATTTTGGCAGCTCTTTTTGGCTTTCATTTTGCCTCAGCACAAGAAAAAAACATCACATTTGAACAGCTTCCTGCCGAAGCACAGACTTTTGTAAAAAAGCATTTTTCTAAACTGAAAGTAGTTAGCGTTTTTGAAGACGCAAAACCAAATCACACAGAATACGACGTATTTTTTGAAAATGGCACGGAAATTGAGTTCCTTTCAAACGGAGATTGGGAAGAAGTGAAATCAAGAACCAATGAACTTCCTGCATCTGTTGTTCCAGCCGCTATATCACAATACATTAAAAATCAATTTCCTAATGCATTTGTTAGAGAAATTAAAAAGAAAAGATATGGTTTTGAGGTAGAAATTTCAAATGGATTGGATTTGGAGTTTGACCAAAATGGAAATTTCCTACGATTTGACAGCTAAAAATATGTTTAACTAATAATAGATAATTATGAGAAAAATGATTTTAAATTTGTTTGTTGCGTTAACTGTGAGTTCTCTTCTACTTTCGTGTAAAGATGACGATACAGTAGTTGGAATTTCTGATGTTCCGTCGGTGGGGCAAAGTTTCATCACGCAATATTTCTCAAACCTTACGGTTTCACGGGTGGAAAAAGAAACTGACGGAAGCTATGACGTTCACTTCACTAATGGGACTGAGGTTGATTTTGATGCCAGCGGCAACTGGAAAAATGTAGATGCTGCTGACGGACAAACACTCTCAAATACGGAGTTCATTCCGCAGGCAATCAGAACTTACTTAGCTGAAATGTATCCGAATTTTCCTATAAACGGCATTGAAAAGACTTCTACTGGATATGAAGTAGAGCTCGTTGGTTTCGGAGGAGAGGTTACATTCGACTTAAATGGAAACTACTTAGGTGTAAAAGACTAAATTCATAACAATAACCTGATTACACAAAAAAACTGATGGAAACTTTATGCTTCCATCAGTTTTTGTTTTTATGTATGCAAAAAGCTACATCTATTTGTAGTTATGCTCAAAATTTATACGCTTTTAGCTGCTTTCTTTTTTGGGATAAGTAAACTCAATAAGAAAGCCAGTCCTGATACGATTAGCCCCGTTGCAAAAACATATATTCCTGCCTCTGTGCCGAAAGTATCTTTTAAGAAAGCAGTTGTTAATGTACCTACTAATCCTCCTACGCCCCAGCCTGTAAGCATTCTACCGTACATCATTGACATTTTTTCTTGTCCGAATTCATCTTTTACTAAGGACGGAAGTATCCCGAATGCTCCCCCATAGCACAAAAGTATCACACAAACCAAAGATGAAAATACCCACATATTTTCAGTAAGTAGCAACAACCCAAAGCAGCCTATTTCAACAGCAATAAGCACCCGAAAAGCAGTTATTCTACCTATTTTATCTGAAAGACTTGCCCATGCTAAGCGTCCTATACCATTAAAGAAAGCACTTACTGCAATGAGCGTTGCCCCAGCTTGAATGAGTTCCTCTGTGTTTGTAATATTATTTTTTTGCATCAATTCTTGTAACAAAGGTGATTGGAAAGACAAAAATATCATTCCTACGATGATGTTTAACGTAAAAATACCCCATATCAATAGCGTTTTTTTGGTAGAAACTGCTTCTGTAATAGAGGTTGTTTTAGCAGAGGCAGTAGTTGTTTGAGGTGGGAATTTCAATAACATTCCAAGTAGGGGAATAGCTATTAAGAATAATACCCCAGAATACCGAAAACTTAACGCTACATTTCGGTTTGTAAGTTCAAAGAAAAGAGGTGCAAGTATTTTCGACATCATAAAAGCCCCTAATCCGAAGCCCATTACTACCATTCCGGTTGCTAATCCCTGATGTTTTGTGAACCATCGGCTTACAACTGCTACGGGTGTTACATAGGCTAACCCTAATCCAAAACCTCCTATTATCCCGAAGGTAAAGTAAAACAACCACAAATGGCTATATGTTAAAGCGTATGAAGCTAATATATACCCCAATCCGAAGAGAATACCTCCCATAATGGTAAGCCTTTGAGGGCTAAAACGTTCTAACTGTCTTCCTGCCCAAGATGCTGTAATCCCAAGAGTTAGTATCGTTAAACTGAATGCCATTGTTGTTTCGGTATTATTCCACCCTGTGTATTCTTTGATAGGCACTTGGAAGAAGCTCCAAGCATAAACTGTTCCTAAAAATAAATGAATTAATGTACCAATAATGGCTGTTTTCCAAGAGTTTGACATAGCTCTAAATGTTTTAAATTGGTTTTTAAATTATTGTTATAGTTACTAATATCGGTATAGATATTCCTCTATACCGATATTTTTTTACCTTTATTTTCTTTTAGTTATTCTATAAAACTACCGAAGTATCATTTTTAGGTTGTTTGGCTACTGTATTGCTTTTGCTTGAACCAAGTTGTGCCAAACGTTGCTTGTTGGCATTCATTGTGTCTGTAATTAATTTGTTAAGTAAGTTAATAAAATTAGTACTTTCTTTTGATTTCATAAGCAACTGCGTAGCCGAAGCATAGCGAGTAAGCAACCTAAAAAGTTTAGAAGCCTCTTTACGCACAGTGCGCGTATTAATTGTTACCAAAGAAATTTGGTTTTCAGCTCTGCCTTCAATGAGTTTTTGACACTCAGCATTTATGTCAGAAAGAGAAGTAATTGCCTCTGATACTCCCAAAGTATCAATATGTTGTTTGGCTACACTGCTGCTGAGGTCTTTAAGGAAAGCATTGATGCTTTGTGTTTTTTGTCTTGAAGGTAAAGACTGTATGCCTGAAAAGTTTTTACTTAGGTTATAAAGCGCAAAGGCAGCTTCTTTTCGCGATACAACTACATTGTTTCGCTCATTGCGGAATGTAGTAAGTAAGAATACTACCAAACGACCTCGTTGCTTGTCTAACTCTATGATTTTATTCGTCTCTTCATTGTAGCGGCTCTGCCTACTTGCTTCTGTTAAATCATCTTGATACCTTTTAAGTGTATCAATTAAGTTTTGTTTTAGGTTTAACTTCTCCAAAGAGGCTTCTTCTACCAAAGTTAATACTGAGCTAATGAACTGAGCGAACTCATCATTGTTTAATTTTTCAATCCGAGCGGGTTTTACATCTAACAATTCTTCCATAATAAGATAAGTTTTTTTATTAAAGAGTTAACTGCTACAAAGTTATTAATTAGATTTCAATTATCCAAATATTTTTACAAAAAAAAGTGTATGATGTTTTTTTTTATATGAAGGTAATCCATTATACAG
>JBGYFE010000031.1:0-16774 GCA_041819925.1 Capnocytophaga sp. | reverse complement strand
TTTGAAAGTCATCAAAAAATATCAGGAAGAATTGAATTATTACGTGAATTTGTCAGCGAATGAACTCTTTAAACAATACGCTAATGTTGATTATACCATACGACGTTATATGGGCTTATTGGTTGATATTGAGGAGTATGATAAGAATTTCTATAACGAGCAACAAGAAGTACTGAAAAAAATCATATCACCGTTTCTCAGTGAAGAAGAATTTGAAGAATATGAAGGAATTGAAGAGGAACTCCCAATAGAAGAAAAGGATTCAATAAAAGATACTGTAAAACAGTAAAAAAGGCTAAATTATAAATAGGTTTTAAGTTGTAAGCAATGAAAGCGCAACTTAAAACCTTTTTTTTAGTTCTCAACACTGTTTTATATTTCTTTTTTAAGGAAACGGAGGAAAGAAAGTGATATTATTTTCCATTTAAAAAAAATCGGTTACTGCCAATCAATTTTTCGTGAGACATACATCACAAGAGCAAGAATGAAGAATAACCCAACGCTACCCACAAGCAGTGCGTAATTTTCTAACTGTATGATTGTAAAAATAAATCCATAAATAGCTGATAAAGAAATACCTATAAAAAGTGGAAATTTCTTATTTTTGAGTATTGAAACCGAATAAAAACTTATGAGCAGAATTATCATCAGTGAAGCTACTAAATAGGCTTTTGAAAAACTGCTATGTTCCGTAATTGAAATCAGCAAGGTGTAAAACAAGACCAACGCTAAACCTATCATCGTATATTGAAAAATATGAATTTTTATTTTACTGATGGTTTGTAGTAGAAAGAAAATCAAGAAAGTAAGTCCAATCACCAAAAAACCATATTTAGAGGCACGCTCATTTTGTTGATACTCATCAACAGGAATCACAAAATCCACTTCAAAAGCATATTGCTGAATATCAGGCAAAGTTCCGAAATTTTGTTGTGAAAACGGTCGGTTGATGTGAAGTATTTTCCATTTAGCAGAAAATCCATCATTGGTAATTTCTTTCTCGTATGGCAAAAAATTTCCCACAAAGCTGGGAGCTTTCCAATCTGATTTTATATTACTTTCTGTGGTTTTTCCAATGGGTACGATTCCTATTTTGGAACTTCCGTCGTATTTAATTGAAAAACTAAAATTTCCGTCCTCAAAATGGTTTTTAAAGTCAATAAATCCCGTTTCAAGCGATGCGACAGTCGTATAACTGCTTTCAAGTGGATATTCATAGCTATTTTCAGTATTAGATGCTTCATAAATAGGCTCAAAAGCATATTCTTTTCCTGATAAAGTGATAAAAACTTGGTTTTTTATGCTTGATAAGTTTGTTGTTTTGATAAGAATGGTCGATTTTTCCCATTGAATGTTTTCATTAGGAATATTTTTTGATGAAAAATCGGGTTTTGAGTACTTTCCTGTGAAATCCATTTGAGCGGTAAAAACGACTGATTCATAATTATTCCGATTTTTGGTTTCAGTTTTCACATCTGAACTATTTCGGAGTTCTTCTGGAAAAAAATAAGCGTATTGCAATTCGGCTCTTCGTTCAATGGTAACAGCATTCGTTTTGGGATTGTGCACCTCGTTTTCCACATAAGTTGTGTAAGGCACTTTCAAAATAGGACCGTAGAAAAAAACTTCATTTCCCCATTTTGAATTGATTTCGCTGATGACTTCTGCCTGACGATACTTGCGCTCCGACACAAGGTTTTTGACCAATTGCAGCGGAATTAACAAAAAGAGTGTTAATAGTCCTACGAGTATCAAACGAGCTGTGTTTGACTGTAATAACGTAACAATGAATGATTTTTGATTCGTTTCCATTTGATTTTTGTTTTTGATATTAATATTGATTTAAAAGTGCTTTGTTTTTCAAAGTTTATGCGTAAAAAAATTATTTACTTTGTCCTTTGATGATTCGTTCTAAGGCTTCCAAATGACTTTGAAAGGCTTTTTTCCCAGACTCGGTAGCCTTATAAGTTGTGTTGGTTTTTTTGCCAATAAATCGTTTTTCCACATCGATATATTCCTCATTTTCAAGAGCTTTTATATGACTTGCAAGATTCCCGTCCGTTATATCAAGAAGTTCTTTCAGTGTGTTAAAATCAACTTTTTCATTGACCATAAGCACTGACATTATTCCCAAACGAACCTTGTTATCGAAAGCCTTATTGATATGTTGAAGTAGGTTTTTCATTTGATATTTTTGTCGTATTTAACATACATAATTGTCCCGTAAAGGATATGACAAATTCCAAAACCAATAACCCAAAAAAGCAATCCATAACCTGAAAATTGCACAGCTAAAAGCCCTAAAATAATTTCTGTAATTCCTAAATAACGTACATCTCCAAAAGTGTATTTACTTACATTTACACAAGCTAATCCATAGAAAATGAGAGTCATAGGCGCTAAAAGTCCGTAATATCCATTTTTGAGTAATAACAAGATTAATATTCCGCCCGTAACCATCGGAATTGCAAAATTCCAAAACGCACGCTTTGAAGTAGCGTTAATTAAAGTTTCTCCTTTTCGTTTGGCTTTTCGATGCGAAAGTAGGTAGGCAGTTACAATGGAAAAAATTAATACAAGCAGAGCAATGCCTAAAATAATTTTAAACGTCAAACTTTCCAATATAACATATTGATTATAAGTGTAATGAGATTCTAATATTCGATGTACAAAAAACGCTCCAATCAAGGCGTAAATTCCTGCTAAAACCCCTGACAGCCCACTGAGTGACAAAAATTGGGTTGATTTTTGCATCATCTGCCTGATGTCTTGTAAATCTTGAAGATAGTTTTTATTTTCCATTTAAAAGTACTTTGAGTTGCAAAGTAAAAAAGAAAAAATGAAATAGAAAAATTTTTTCGGATATTTTTTTGTAGTTTTGTCATTCATAGAAATATATTCAAAACGATGAAAACGCTGACAACCTTTCTAATTGCCTTAATTTTAGTATCTTGCAGAAAAACGATTGCTGAAAATGATTTACAATTACTAAACGGATATTGGGAAATTGAAAAAGCAATTACTGCCGGTAAGTCCGTGAAGGAATATCCTGTGAACACGACGTATGACTATCTTGAAATCAATGGATTACAAGGTTTTCGCAAAAAAGTATATCCGCAATTATTAGGGAATTACCAAACCAATGATGACAGTGAATCTTTTACGATTTCAAAACAAAAAAAATCTTGGACTATCACTTACAAAAACAATGAAAATCAATGGGTTGAAACTCTGCAATCCTTGTCAGAAAATAAGTTTGTTGTAACGAATGAAGCGGGCATCGAATATCATTACAAAAAAGTAAAAAATTAAGAAAATGGAAGGAAATACAAAATCGTTATCTTCTGTAATTAAGCAACTTATAAAACAAAATCATTTGGAATACGGGCTTCATAAAGTGGAAGTACAAGACGTTTGGGAACGTCTTATGGGAAAAGCTATTACTAAATACACAACTTCGGTGGAATTGAAAGGAGAGATTTTGCACATTCACCTATCTTCATCTCCCCTTGCCCAAGAACTCAGTTATGGCAAAGAAAAAATTATCAAAAACATCAATGAAGAATTAGGTCAGGAAGTAGTAAAAAAAATATTGATTTTCAGCTAATTAAAATATAAATATGATACGTTTTGCCACCCAAAGGGATGTTGATTTTGCTGCTTCTGCAGAAGATGAAGCCCAACAATAAAACCAATTTTACGAACGGAAAAAATAGTTGTTTGAAGATTTTTTAGTTAACTTTGTCAAAGTTGAATCTTTGACAAAGTTAACTAAAAATAAAGCTATCTAATTTACTAATTGTGAATTTGCTTATTTTTTAAGTTTACGCAAAAATGTCTAAAATTCGTTCGAGAGCCATTCCCCGCGACCCTTTGATTAAAATCAAACAATTTGTAAAGTGTTGTTCCTTAAATTTGTTTTTGAAATCTTCAAAAGTTTTAAACTGTGGATATTTACTTTGAGTTCGAGCGAAATTTTCTCCAACCAGAAAAACAGCCTCCCAAGTATGTTGTTCTATCAAATTAACGATGTTTTGATGTTCGTTGTGAGCATAATCTCCCAATTCAAACATATCCCCTATTACGAGGACTTTTTTATCAAATCCGTTCATTGTTAGTATATTATGAATTGCTGCTGTCATACTGCTCGGATTGGCATTATAGGCATCTAACAAAATTGTATTTCCTTCTTTTTCCACGATTTGACTGCGATTATTATTCGGAACATACTTTTCAATGCCACGTTGAATAGCAGTTGGCGATAGTTTAAAAAAGCGTCCAAAAGCAATTGCAGCTGCTATGTTGGGGAAATTATATGCTCCTGTTAGCTGTGATGTTACAGTGGTTCTACCAAAGGTTTCCTTGAAGGAAACTTCTACGGGGCTGGTTTTCAAACATTCAACAAGCACATTCACATCTTGTCCTCTACCAAAAGCATATTTATTTTCATAATTTGCTAAAAGTTGGCTTTGAAGTGTATCATCGGCATTAAAAACGATTGTTTTATTACGTTTTTTCAGAAAATCGTAGAGTTCTCCTTTGGTTTTTACCACTCCCTCAAAACTGCCAAAACCTTCCAAATGTGCTTTTCCGATGCTGGTAATGTATCCGTAATCAGGTTCAGCGAGAGAACATAAGAAAGCTATTTCACCGGGGTGATTTGCGCCCATTTCAACAATGGCAATGTCTGTTTCGGGTTTTATTGACAAAAGTGTCAACGGAACACCAATGTGATTGTTTAAGTTCCCTTTGGTAGCTATCACATTAAAACTTTCTGATAAAACAGCGTTGATGAGTTCTTTCGTTGTGGTTTTTCCATTGCTTCCCGTAATTCCAATGACGAGCGTATTAAGTTGTTTACGGTGATGATTCGCTAACTTTTGCAATGCCGAAAGTACGTCATTAACCAAAATCATCTTTTCAGATAATTTATACTCAGGATTATCAATCACCGCAAAGGAAGCTCCTTTTTGCAAAGCCTCATTAGCAAACGTATTTCCGTCAAATGAACTTCCTTTCAAAGCAAAATATATGCAGCCTTCTGTTATACTGCGGCTATCGGTACAAATTCCTGTTGAAACTAAAAATTTTTGATATAATTCATTCATAGTATAAAACTTTCATCTACTCTATTTTCTTTAACAAAAAAACTCTGTAAATCAAATAATTCACAGAGCTTTTCCATTGTATAATCTTTAAAAATCTATCCTTTTGGTGTTTTGTTTTTTCCTGATGATTTTGAACCTACGCGACTCATCGCATTTCTAAAACCAATATAATCAGTTGCGATGTATTGAGGCAAATATCTGCGTTGAGAAGGGTCGATCCAAAATGCACGGTCTCTCCAAGAACCTCCTTTGTAAACACGCACCTCATCGTCAATTAATGTAGTACGCTCGTTTGATTTATCAAATCGACGGCTCAATCCCAAAGAATCCTTTTCAATCTGATGTTTTGGAGCATTGTACATTGTGTTTTTATAATCCTTATCATCGGTTTGAGCCAATTCATTTCTTCCTTCACGATACTCACGAGAAGAGGCTCTATCGCCGTCCAAGAAACTTCTGTTATCGCTTCGCGTGAAATTGTAGCGCAAATATGTTTCGTTTTCGTCAATCGGCACAGTTGCCAAGTTGCCTGGAAGATTACGAGCGATAATTTTTCCATTGCTCAATGTATCATATTTCACATTATCAGCTGTTACGACAACTTGCTTTCCGTCTTCACCAATGGCGTGCTTCATATAAACGTTACCGCGGTAGTAGTTGAAATCACTTTCATCGCCATCAACAATCGGACGGTAAACGTCTGCTACCCACTCAGCTACATTTCCTGCCATATCATATAAACCAAAGTCGTTGGGAGGATATGTTTTCACAGCCACTGTAATATCTCCTCTGTCATCAGACCAACCAGCCAACCCGCCGTAATCTCCTTTTCCTTGTTTGAAGTTTGCCATCTGGTCACCACGAGTAGCGCGTTTTGTCGAACGGGTGTAAGACCCATCCCAAGGATATTTTTTTCTTCCACGAATGTTGTTATATTCACGTATTCCGCTGAGCGATTTAGCAGCATATTCCCACTCCACCTCGGTAGGAAGTCTATACTCAGGAACTAAAATACCACTGGTTTGTTTCGCATACGTAGGTTCTCCTTCTTTGGTAACAGATTTTGCACCAGCAAATTCTGAAATTCTTCCTCCGTAAGAGTTTGAAGGTGTATTTAGGTACGCATCTGTGCTGAAAGTACTTTCAGCATCTACTTGATAGCGTGTACCTTTATTTAAATGGCCTGATTTTTCTAAAATAGCTTCGTTCACACGGTCAGTACGCCAAACACTGAACTGTACCGCTTGTACCCAATTGACACCCACCACCGGATATTCGGCATAAGCAGGGTGGCGCAAATAATTCGTTACCATAGATTCGTTGAAGCCCAAAGAACTTCTCCAAACCAAAGTGTCGGGTAAAGCTCCTACATAGATATTTCTGTATTGTTCTTGGTCAGGAGGAAAAACCTGCTTCAACCAATCCAAATACTCCATATACATCTTGTTGGTAACCTCAGTTTCATCCATATAGAATGATTGTACGTGCTGCTGTGAAGGAACATTATTCCATTCGTGCATTACATTATCTTGCACTTGCCCCATTGTGAAAGTTCCACCTTCAACCAAAATAAGCCCGGGAGCAGCTTCTTGCTCCTTAAAGTCTGTATTGTATTGAAAACCTCCTTCTTTTGAATTGATTTTCCACCCTGTTGCATTTGAGATGTTTTTGTCAGATTTCTTTCCGCAACTTGTTAAAAATAAGCCTGAAAAAACAGTCATCGCAACAAAAAATTTAAATAAATTATTCTTCATAGTAAACCTATTGTTAGCATAAAAATTTCGGGTGCAAGATAGCAAAACTTTCCATAATAAAAACAGACCTGCTCAATATTTTAACGCTATCACATCAATATTTTAATTGCACTCATTTGGTAAAACATTAAAATACAGCATATTATAAATAAAATATATAAAATATACAAGATAAAATTTAATACGATTTTATAAAAAAAATTAACATTTCTGCCTCCCTTTTGCAGTTGAAATCAGAACATAAATCACCACTTTTTGAAAAAAAACTTTGTTATAACTGTCTTTTTCTCAAATTAATTTAATTATTTTGCAAAAAAAATGAAGCCTGATGTCTATTCACAACTCTTTAAAAACAGACCTGCCCATCATTACACCTTCTTCTTCTGTAAGTGAGGTGAGGGAGCTATTAAAATCTCGGCATTTTTCACATATTCCTGTATCTAATATGGATTTTTTTATCGGAATGCTTTCAAAACAAACCGTTTTTTCTGCTCCAAATGATAAAAAAATGGCTGATTTTTTATACGACATCGATTTATTCTTTGCCTCCAAAAACACTCAATGGGAAGAAGTAATGGAACTTTTCGTGAAATTTGATGCGAATATTGTTCCTGTGCTTGATGAGAAAAATCAGTATGTAGGTTATTATCAGCTGGTTGACTTTATTCACTTGTTTGCCAATACACCTTTTTTGAAAGAAACAGGGAATTTTATTGTTTTGGAAAAAAATCAGAATGAATATTCATTCAGTGAAATTGCTCAAATAGTGGAATCGAATCAAGCTAAATCGTTAGGAATTTTCATCTCGGATTATGCCAACGGAAGGGTACGTATTGCTCTGAAAATCATCACTTATTCATTGACTGAAATCCTACAAACTTTCCGTCGTTATGGTTACACTATTTTGCTGGAAAAGAAAGATGACCTTTACTTGCAAGAACTAAAAGAAAAATCAGATTATTTTGAAAAATATTTGAATATTTAATTCGTTGAACTGTTCCTGCTGAACAAAATAAAAAATATGAAAATAGCTATTTATGCCCAACACTATTCTGAAAGTTATAAGAAAGTTCTTACGGATTTGTATACCAACTTTCAAACCACCGATATGGTTTATGTCGAGCAAAATTTCTTGAAAGAATTAGCAAAAAAACTCCCTGATTATGAAAAAGTTTTGTCTTTTTCTGATTTTTCTGACCTTGATTCATCGTTTGACGCAATGCTCACCATTGGAGGTGATGGGACTATTTTGCGAGCCATCACATTCGTGCGAAACTTAAATATTCCAATTTTGGGAATTAATGTAGGGCGTTTGGGTTTTTTGGCTCAGGCTCAAAAAGAAGAAATTAAACACGCCTTAGAAGCCTTGCGAGCAAAATCGTACAGAATTTCTGAACGTTCTGTGATTGAAGCTGTTATAAGCGACAACAAGCAACCTATCAGCAACATTAATTTTGCTCTGAACGAAATCACCGTAACTCGAAAAAATACAGCCTCGATGATTACCATTGATACTGAGTTGAATGGCGAGTTTTTGACGTCATATTGGGCTGACGGGCTTATCATTTCAACTCCCACAGGTTCAACAGGTTATTCTTTGAGTTGCGGTGGTCCTGTCATTACACCTGATGCTAAAAATTTCGTGATTACACCCATTGCTCCACATAATTTGAACGCACGACCTTTGGTAATCCCCGATGACACTGAAATCAAACTAACCATTTCGGGCAGAGAAAAAAAATATTTTGTTTCGCTTGATTCGCGCATTGAAACCTTATCAAACAAAACTTCAATCACGATAAGAAAGGCTGATTTTTCAATAAAAATGATTCGATTAGAAAAAGAAAGTTTTATTAACACGCTCAGAAACAAACTTTTATGGGGAGAAGATAATCGAAATAAACTCAAAGGATAGATAATTTTAAAATCAATATATGTTAGAAAAACTAAAAAAACGTTGGAACATCACTTCAAACATTCAACTGTGGTTAATCTTGCTGACTTTTACCGTAACAGGCTCTTTATCAGCAAAATTAGGAAAGCCAATATGTGAATATTTTGGCATATTTCCTGATACATATCATCCTATTTTATATTGGACAATTCGGCTATTGATTATTTTGCCTGCATATCAAGTTATTTTGATAATTGTAGGAAGCCTATTGGGTCAATTCCGTTTTTTCTGGGAATTTGAAAAAAGAATGATTGGCATACGCCCTAAGAAAAAATAAAGAATCGTAAAACGCACAAAATTAATTAATTATCAATGAAAAAGTATTTATTATTTTTATTTGTAATCGCCTCTTTTGGTGCTTTTGCCCAAGAGAAGAAAATTTCAATCGAAAACGCTGTTTTTGGGTACTATGATGACCCCAATTCCGAATATGGATACAAGTCTTTATATCCAGAAAATTTGTACGGGTTGCAATGGATTGACAATACACACCATTATATATATAACAATCAATCCACTTTTGAAATATTTTCGGCTGATGGTCAGAAAGTTACATCGATTGAAGGCAAGAATATGGTAAATAATTATCCGAATTTGCGGTATCTTCCGCCTATTGTTCATATTGATGAAAAGGAAATGATTTTTGAATTGGAAAATACGTTTCATATTTATGATTATCTGAATAACAAGAATTTAGCTTCTATTCCTGTTCCGTCAGAGGCTGAAAATAAGGATTTTAACAAACATAAAAAGTACATTGCTTACACCATCGAAAACAATCTTTTTGTAACAATAAATGGGAAAAAAGTAGCGGTTACGAGCCATTCCGATAAAAATATTGTTTCAGGAAAGGCGATTCACCGCAATGAATTTGGCATCAAGAAAGGTACTTTTTGGTCGCCACAAGGAAATTTTTTAGCATTTTATCAAAAAAATGAAACCAATGTTACAGATTATCCACTTGTGGACATCAATACGGTTCCCGCTACCTCAAAACTCATCAAATACCCGATGGTAGGGCAAAAAAGTGAGCAAGCTGCTATTGGGATTTTTAACGCTAACAGCAAGAAAACCATATATTTAGATATCGATACCCGAGATGAACATTATTTAACAAATTTGTCGTGGACACCTGATGAAAAATACGTTTTGGTAGCAGAAATAAACCGTCAGCAAAATCATTATAGCCTAAACCGGTATGATGTTTCAACAGGAAAAAAAGTAAATACACTTTTTGAAGAGAAAAACAGCAAATGGGTTGAACCTGAGAATGATGCCATTTTTTTACCCAACAAAGATAATGAATTTTTATGGCTGAGCGAACGTGACGGATTTATGAACATCTATCAGTATAACCTCAATGGGAAGCTAATCAAGCAACTAACTCATTTTAAATGGGTTGTGGAAGAAATTATTGGTTTTGACACCAAAGGAAAATACGTTTTCATTTCAGGAACAGGAAACAACCCGCGCGAAAAGCACACGTATAAGATAGAGATAAACAACCCGAAAAAAGTAACCCATCTGACGCAAACGGCGGGCACGCATTTAACACAACTTTCTTCCGACGGAAAATTTTTGATTGATGTGTACAACAGTGTTAGTATTCCCGGTAAAATCGATATAATAAACACAGAATCAGCGGTTAGTAAAAATATTCTGACAGCTGAAAATCCGCTTGAAGGCATTTCGGTTGGCACTACTGAATTTGTCGAAATCAAAGCCGACAATGGAACAACGCTTTACGGAAAAATCCATAAACCTAAAAATTTCAATCCTGCCCGAAAATATCCCGTTTTGGTGTACGTTTACGGGGGTCCTCACGCTCAAATGGTTACAAATTCTTGGCTTGGAGGTTCTCCCCTTTGGCAGCCCGTTTTTGCTGAAAATGAGGGTTATATCGTTTTTACGCTTGATAATCGAGGAAGTGCCAGTCGTGGATTTGCGTTTGAAAGTGTCATTCACAGACGCTTGGGCGATATTGAAATTGCTGACCAACTCAAAGGTGTCGACTACTTGAAATCACTTCAATATGTCGACAGTAAAAGAATTGCGGTTCACGGTTGGAGTTTCGGCGGATTTATGGCATCAAGTCTGTTGTTGCGACATCCTGATGTGTTTACCTCAGCCGTAGCAGGAGGAGCCGTTACCGATTGGAAATTTTACGAAGTGATGTACGGCGAACGTTATATGGACACTCCCGAAGAAAATCCCGAAGGGTATGAAAATAGCCGCGTAGGGAAATATCTTAACAATCTGAAAAATAAAAAATTGCTATTCATTCACGGAAGCATTGACGATGTGGTTGTGCCACAACACGTGTTGAGTGTCATTCAAGAGTCTATTTCTAAAAAATTGTTGGTTGATTTTTCAGTTTATCCGATGCACGCTCACAACGTGGGAGGTAAAGACCACGCCAATTTAATCCTACGCATTTTAGAATATGTTAGAGCGAATAACCACTAAATTTTACTAAATTATTCATCAAAAAATCCCTTTTCACATAACGCTGAAAAAGGGATTTTTTCTTTGTTTCAAGATTCCATAATCAAAAAAAGAATCAACTTTCGGAACGAAACTAATATTTAACATTATTTTCACGTTTGAAATTACTTCTTCCTGGTTTTATTGAGTTTCTACCAAAAAAACTTAAAAATATAATTTTTTAAAAAAGAATTTATGAAAAAATGAAGTTTTACGAATTGAAAAAATATCAATAAAAAAGTTTACAACTAAAAAAAATGCAAAAAATCATTTCTATTCACAAAAATAATTGTATTTTTGCAGAGGAAATCAAATAAAAAATCATTTAATGGAATTTTGTTTGTTTTCAATTAACCTAACCAACTTACATAAATTATTACTAACAAATTAAAACCATTTATGGATATGGAAGAAATTAAAAGAATTGTCAGCGTCAACGTCAATTTACTTGTTATTTTGTGTTTGATAGCACTTTTAGTGGGGACTTTGATAGGAGTGTACATCACACACGATGGTTTTGTTTGGTAACAAAATGTTTTAAATGCAAGTAAATCAAAAGCAAAGTTTTTCTTTGAGCTTAGAGGAACTTTGCTTTTTTTATTAGTTCAAAATCAATTGTTTCGTTTTGCTTCGTAAGTTATTTTTAAGAAGTGTTTCCGAAAGTTTTTCAATAAATCTATATCAAAAAAATAGAATGGAAAATAAAAAAATATTTTGGAGAGGATTGCATTGGGGCATAATTTCGGGAGCTCTGATCGCTACCATTTGCCTTTTGTATCATTACAAATAGTAAAAAGTTTCTTTGTGTTGGAAATTTGTACTACTTTTGTGCTTCATTTCCTTTTAAAGAAAAATGGCAAAAAGAAGAAAGCATACTCTCTTGAAGATTCTCGGACTGTTTTCAGCGGTGCGGGGATATAATATCTTGATGGTATGTTTAGCGCAATATTTAGCCTCGATTTTTGTACTTTCGAGAGGAAACTCCATTGGTGAAGTGTTGTTTGACGACCAACTTTTTATGTTGGTATTGGCGGGTGCATTAGCCATTGCTGGCGGGTATATCATCAATGGTTTTTATGACAAAGAAAAAGACCTGATTAACAAACCTTTAAAATCAATGATTGACCGTTTGGTTGGACAAAATACCAAGCTAACGCTTTACTTTTTGTTGAATTTTTTGTCAGTCATCGTGGCGAGTTATGTTTCATTCCGAGCCGTTTTGTTCTTTTCTGGATATATTTTTGGAATGTGGCTCTATTCACATCGGATAAAAAAAATTTCCTTCTGGGGAAATTTCACGTCAGCAATGCTTTCCATAACACCTTTTTTTGCTGTTTTTGTTTATTATAAAAACTTTGAAAGTGTTATTTTTATTCACGCTTTGTTGCTTTTTCTCTTAATTCTCATTAAAGATTTTATCAAAGATTTGAAAAATTTAAAAGGTGATTTAATTCACAATTATCAAACTATTCCTGTGAAATACGGCGAAAAATACGCCAAAAAGCTCATTTCTGTCACCGCTTGTTGCTGCGCTTTTCCTATTTATATCCTAATTGTTTATTTTGAAGTAGGATATATGGATTATTACCTGATTTTCACCATTATAACACTGTTTTTCTTGCTTATTTTGTTATGGAAGAGCGATTTACACAAACATTATGTTTTGCTTCATAATGTGGTGAAATTAGTGCTTATTGTGGGAGTTTTTAGCGTGTTATTCATCAATCCGAATTGGCTTTTGAAATTCTTATAATTTCCTGACAGAAAGTAATTTAGCTACATATTTTCCAATTACATCAAATTCCAAATTCACAACGCTTCCCACTTGAATATTTCTGAAATTTGTATGCTCAAATGTATACGGAATTATTGCCACAGAAAACTGATTTTCAGTTGAATCAACCACCGTTAAACTCACTCCATTGACTGTTATTGAACCTTTTTCAATGGTGATGTTTCCGTTTTCAGTTGTGTGAGAAAACGTAAATCGTATGCTTCCGTTTTCATCATTGATAGCGACACAAGTCCCCGTTTGGTCAACGTGCCCCTGCACAATATGCCCGTCCAAACGTGTGTTCGGCAACATTCCACGCTCTAAATTGATGATGTCACCCACTTTTAAACTACCAATATTGGTTTTGGCAAGAGTTTCGGCGATAGCCGTTACTTTATACGTATCTTCTTGAATATCAACCACTGTCAAACACACTCCGTTATGAGCTACACTTTGGTCTATTTTCAATTCAGACGTAAATTTACTTTTGACAAATAAGTGTAGATTTGATTTTTCAGCTTCTATTTTGATAACTTCACCTAAATCTTCAATAATTCCTGTAAACATTTTTCTATAAATTTGCTCGAATTGCAAAAATAAGAAGAAGTTCTCAATAATTCTGTTCTCTTTTCAAAAATAATTTCTACTTTTGCGATATTATTTCATAAAAATAAAATCATTACATTTAAACACAAACCAAAAAGTATGAATTTTTTAGACATAGCAAAGAATCGATACACTACCAAAGTTTACCAAAACAAAAAAATAACAGACAAACAAGTGGAGGATTTGAAAGAAATTTTGCGTTTAGCGCCTTCTTCCATCAATTCACAACCTTGGAAATTTGTCATCGTTTCTGACGAAAAAACAAAGCAAGAATTGGCAAAAGTTTCTTATTTCAATGAACCTAAAATCAACAATGCGAGCCATTTAGTAGTTTTTTTAGGATTTGACGATGTGCGTAAGTTTGAGGAACAGATTCGTAAAAATTTGCCAGAGCCAGCACAAAATTATTACCATCAAAACCTTTTGCCAATGGGTGATGAAGCAATTAAGGTTTGGCTGCATAAACAGGTTTACATCGCCTTAGGATATTTTTTAAGTGCCTGTGCCTCAATGAATATTGACAGCACTCCAATGGAAGGCATTCAAACTCAAAAGTATGATACAATTTTGCAGCAAGATGGTTACAAAACGCTTTTTGCGGTTGCCATTGGTCATCGCGACCCACAGGATAGCAATCAACCTGAATTTAAGCCTAAATCGCGCTTGCCTTTGGAAGAAGTCATTTTACACATTTAGGAGTTAAAAATCAAAAAAAATCCTCGAAAGTAATTCGCTTTTGAGGATTTTTTCTTTAAACCTGTTTAAACTTTTCCAAAGGGTGTATATTTTTTCTTGAAAAAAAATGTACATTTGCCCCATAAATTTTAAATAAATTGACAGAATGAAGAAACATTTATTTTGGGCTTTGACTGCCCTTGTAACGCTGGGAGCGTGTAGTAAAAGTGATGACAACCCAGCTCCAAATCCTGCTGAAAACCAACCAGTAAAAAAAATTAAAGAAGTTCAGTCTACTTTTTTGGATCAAGAAACCAATAGTAATTATGGGGAAAAAAATGAGCCTCCCTATTTGTATACTTTGACTAATTGGACTACTTCTTACGAATACGATGCTGAAGGTCGTATCTCAAAAATCACCAACAAAGAAGAGGGGATACCATTCAGAGTGTATGAATTTTCCTATCCCAACGGAAAAATGGTTTTTAAATCCGAAGGGAAAGAATCCGAAGTTCCTCTCAACAGCAAAGGTTACCTTAATAATACTCCAAGTAATTACTATTTTTATAATGATAATGGACAATTAAATAAAGTCGGACGAGAAACACTTTCGTGGGAAAATGGCAATCTAACTCAAATTGATGCCGTATTTGGAATGCAAAACAATATTTCAACCACAAAATTCACGTATTACTCGAACGAAAATAAGAATAAATTCTTTATCTTCAATTTGGAAGGAAATTGGGTAGCTACTTATTTAAGCTATTTTGATTTACAAAAAGCGTTACCTATTGGTGTACCTACGAAGAACTTAGTCAAAACTATTGTTAGAACTTTTGAACATAAAAATTCTCCTATCGGAACAACTTCCATAACTTCTTCATTTGACTACACCTATGATGCCGACGGCTATGTAACAAGCATTATAGAAAATGAAAAAGGGAATGATGGGGTGCGTGGTAGTGGTGGAGCAGCATCTAATTCAGAAGTAGAAAAATTAGAGCAATTAATGGCTGATATAGACAACGGAACTATCAAAAACAAAACCTATAAAATACATCAAAATGCCAATGGCGTGTATCATTTTGAATTTACACAAAATTTTCACATTACCAAAGATACCAACGGAAAAGCCATTGATGTAAAATATTCCACTCTTGAAACATATAAATATTTGTACACAGAAACAAACGGAGTGAGAAACTACACTTCTTACGAAGAAACATATTTGAATAATCGTGAAGCATCAACTTCGCACAAGATTATTTATGAATAAAAACCTTTTCTAATAAAAAATCCTCAAAAGTAATTCGCTTTTGGGGATTTTTTCTTTTTCAAAAGAATTTGTCCGATTTCAAAACGCTAATTTTTAAAAAATTACTACTTTTGCAAACAGTAAATAATGTTTAAAAAAATGTTCAGAACACACACTTGCGGCGAGCTTCGCCTTTCAGATGTAAATAAAGAAATTACCCTTAGCGGTTGGGTGCAACGTACACGTAATAAAGGATTTATGATTTGGGTCGATATTCGTGACCGCTACGGAATTACCCAACTTATTTTTGACGAAGAACGCACCGACAAAAGCGTTTTTGAAAAAGCCAATACACTTTCACGTGAAGATGTTATCCAAATCAAAGGAAAAGTCATTGAGCGTGAGTCTAAAAATAATAATATTCCGACAGGAGATGTCGAGATTCTCGTAAGCGAACTCACCGTGTTAAACGCATCGGAATTGCCTCCTTTCACTATCGAAGACCATACCGACGGAGGCGAGGATATTCGTATGAAATACCGATATTTAGACATTCGTCGTGCTCCCGTGCGTAACAATTTGATTTTCCGTCACGAGGTAGCGATGAAAGTACGCAATTATCTGTCTACCGAAGGATTTATCGAGGTGGAAACGCCCGTTTTGATAAAATCTACTCCTGAAGGAGCACGCGATTTTGTTGTGCCAAGCCGTATGAACGAAGGCGAGTTTTACGCACTTCCGCAGTCGCCACAGACGTTTAAACAGCTACTTATGGTCGGCGGATTGGATAAATATTTCCAAATCGTAAAATGTTTCCGCGATGAGGACTTGCGTGCCGACCGTCAGCCTGAATTTACACAAATCGACTGTGAAATGTCGTTCGTGGAGCAAGAAGATATTATCCAAACTTTTGAGGGATTGGCAAAACATCTTTTGAAAGAATTAAAAGGTGTTTCGTTTGATAAATTCCCGCGAATGACCTACGATGAGGCGATGCGAACCTACGGAAATGACAAACCCGACATTCGTTTCGGAATGAAGTTTGGCGAACTGAATGACCTTGCACAACATCGTGATTTTAAGGTTTTTAACGAAGCGGAATTGGTGGTAGGAATTGCCGTTCCGAATGCCAATGCGTACACGCGTAAGGAAATCGATGCGTTG
>JBGYFE010000030.1:0-8560 GCA_041819925.1 Capnocytophaga sp. | reverse complement strand
TTCTGGGCTTTGGCTAATTACCGAAAAAGCCGGAAATTTAGGGTCATAATCCGTTGAGTCAAGCACTTCGTAACGCAAATTATTTTCTTCAAGAATGAATTCAACTTCTGTTAAAGTTTTTTTCGTTAAATCAGGTACAACGATGTACTCGCCGTGATTTGTCCATATTTTCAAGAATTTTAACATCAAAAATCCTAAAACTACAAGCACCAAGATTGCTAATGCAAAATGTGTAAATAAGTTTTTTTTGTTTATTTTATTGATGATATTTTTTAGCATAATCATTTGAATTTTAATTTTATAGAATAAGATTTTTTTACTATTTTGATTTTTTGTCGTCAAGCAAATTAAACGCAATAGATTGCACTACCGACAAGCAAAGGCTGAAAAGAAGTGCTCCGAAAAATCCGTTTATTTTAAATCCGTCAACCAATTCATCTGCCAGCAAAATAATTGCGGCATTGATAACAAACATAAAAAGCCCCAAAGTGAGAATAGTTATCGGAATGGAAATGATTTCCAGCACAGGCTTAACCAAAACATTTAAGATGGAAAGTACAAAAGCTACCAAAATGGCCGAAAAATAATCAGAAATTTCTGCATTGGGCAATATATTTCCTAACAGAAAAATAATGATTGAAGTGATTAATAAACTCGCTATATATTTCATTGTCAATTCGTTTTAAATAAACTATAATTCTCAAATTTGTTTTAAAAACGCCAATGTTTTGGCTAAATATTCTGTTGGGTTTTGTGCGTGCAACCAATGTCCCGCTTTTGAAACCGTTTCAATTTCAGCTTTTGGAAAATGAGTTTTTATCAGAGACGCATCGCTGGGCATCACATACTCTGAAAATTCGCCTTTCAGGAAAAGTGTTGCTCCTGCGAACGTATCATTTTTTTGTAACTCCGTTCCAATTTCACCTTCATTTTCGGTCAAAGCCTCTAAATTCATTCGTAGCCCTAAACGTTCACGCGTTTCCCAATATAAATTTTTTAACAAAAACTGTCGTACTGTGGGTTCACTCACATACATAGCCAATTGTGTGTCAGCATCGGTGCGTGATTTTACTTTGTCAAAATCAATAGAAGCCAATCCTTGCAAAATTTTTTGATGGTGTGGCGGATAAAATTTAGGAGCAATATCGGCAACAATCAGTGATTTTACCATTGATGGATAGGTTGTAGCGAAAAGCATAGCTGTTTTTCCGCCCATAGAATGTCCCATAAGGTCAAATTCAACAATTGATTTTGCTTGGGCGTAATTTTTGAGGTCTTCCACCATAAGTGAATAATTAAATTCCTGAGAGTGAAAACTATGTCCGTGATTTCTTTGGTCAATCAAATGTACTTGGAAACCATTTTCAGCATATTTCAGTCCCAAAGTTTTCCAATTATCAGACATTCCTAAAAAGCCGTGTAAAATCAAAAGAGGTTTGCCCTCTCCCATAATTTGTGAATGCAGTATATCCATTGGTCAAATATTCAAACTTTGCAAAGATAGGAAATAATTAACAATCAGCAATTCACATTTAAAAAAATTAGAATATATTGTTTGTTGATAAAATATTTTTAATAAAATTCATTTTTGGAACGATTTTAGCTGTGAGAAATGGATAGAGGATATTAACTACCATTATGAAACAATTAATATATATTTTCACAGCGTTGTGTTTAGTGACCGCGTGTAAAAACACAAACAACAGCAATAAAGAAGGTGAAAACGTTTTTTTGCCTCAATCAAACGGACAGATAAATTCAGTAGCGGTGGTGATTGACAATACGTTATGGAAAGGATCAGTAGGAGATACTATTCGTAAGTATTTTGCTTCACCGGTGGAGGGACTTTCCACGGAGGAGCCCATTTTTTCATTGCATCAAATCCCTCCACAGATTTTTACAGAAAACACTCGAAACAGTAGAAATATCTTAATAATCAAAAAAGACTCTGCCAATAGTGTTACACTGAAAGAAGATTTGTATGCTCAGCCTCAGAGGGTTGCATTTATTTGTGGAAAAAACAATCGCGACATTAGCTGTGAAATACAAGAACATTTTGCAAGTGTTGTTAAAGAGTTTAAAGACAATGATATAAAAGAAAATCAAGCACGTTTTCAAAAAGCCTTGAATAAAGAAGATGATATAGAAAAAACACTGGGATTCAAGTTAATGATGCCTGCCGTTTATAAAATTGTGAAGAAAGAAAATAACTTTTTTTGGATAGAACGACAAATCAAGGGAGGCACAGCAAACATCATTATTTATGAAATGCCTTTGAATAGCATTCCGCAAGGAGATGCACGTCCTGAGGCAATTGTCAGAATGCGGGATTCCATTGGTGAGCGTTATATTCCAGGAAGAGAGGAGGGAATGTATATGATTACAGAGTCTTCTTTTGCCCCAAGTATTTACAACACTAAAATAAAAGGTAGAAAAGCTATTGAAAGTAAGGGTTTATGGGAGGTTAAGGACTTTTTATTGGGAGGTCCATATATAAATTACGTTATTGAAGATGTTCCCAACAAGCGTTTGGTTGTTGTTGAGGGATTTGTATCAGCTCCGATGACAGATAAAAGAGACCATTTATTTGAGTTAGAATCGATTATAAAGTCTATTACATTTGTAAAATAATTATTGGTGGTTAATGAAAAAAGGCTATTCAATTTCCTGAATAGCCTTTTGTCGTTTTATAAAGTTTTTTAGTTTGGCATCATTCGTACATAACGAATATATCCCTTGCCTTCAACCTTACTTTTTACGCTTTCAGAAGTAAGTTCAAATTCCACATCTGATACGTGGTATTTTTGGTCTTCCACAGCAGTCTCAAAACGAATTTTGTAACCCTTATTGATTTTACTGTCCTCAATTTCAATGATTTTTATAGCTCTCTCACCACCACTGATAGTCGCCCCTGTGATGGCGTCAATGGTTTCTCTTTTTCCGTAAAATTTCCACCATTCAGGCAAATCGCTATACCATTCGGGGTCATCGCCTAACACTTGCAAAGTTTTTTCATACTTCCCTTGCGGATTAATCAACGAAACAACAATGTAAGCACCTTCACCGTCATAATTTGTTAGTTGAATCATACATTTATACTTGGTAGAGGGCGATTGTGTAGTGAAAGAAAAAACAACAAACGCAACGGAAATAACCCATAAAAAATGCTTTATTTTCATATATTTCTATTTTAAAAAGTTAATATCTTTTCCTTTTAATGCTTCATTTTCTTGTGCCAAATCATATACTGATTCACCAATATCAGTTTTTATATTTTTATCAGCACCATTTTTAAGCAAAAATTCAATGATTTTCAAATCTTTGGCAGTCATTATAGCTTTGTGCAAAGGGGTGAGACCGTCATTATCTTTCGCATTGATATCACTTCCAGAAGAAGATACTTTTTGTACTAAATCCAAATTCCCTTTTTCAACCGCCAAATGATAGGCATTAGCTCCATTATGATTTTGAGTAAAATCCAGTCCGTTTTCGACTAAAATCTTCCATTTTTCATCAAAATTTTTAGCATCACGCGGATTATAGTTTCTTATCAAATGGTATGCCAACGAATTTCCTTCATTATCTTTTACTTTTATATCAGCTCCTTTTTTTAATAAAAAATTAACTACATCAGGTGTGTTACTTATAACAGATTGTGTTAGAGCAGAATAACCTTGTTTGTTTTGAATGTTGATGTCGGTGGTTTTGTTCGCTAAAAGTGTAACTACTTCAAGTGTGTTTCGGGAAGATGCGTTAATAAGAGGAGTGTTTCCTTGTTTGTTTTTTTGGTTCACATCATTTCCTTTTTCAATGAAGTAAGCAAAAACTTCCGCCTCTCTATGACGAGTAGCGAGTGCGAAGAGAGGTGTCAAACCTTCATTGTCTTTCTGGTTAGGGTCAATGCCTAATCCTTCAATAAATTGGAAAAAAGATAAAGAGTTTTGTTTCATTCTGGCTCCTTCAGCGGCAGCAAACATTAAATTTTGCCCTTTTTTATTGAGAGTTTTTGGATTGACTTTCTTTTTTATTAATTGTTTGACAATGACTTCGTTGCCGTTTCGAGCGGCATAAAAAATAGCATTATTTCCGTCTGAATCAACCGCTTTGAAGGAAAGTCCTCTTTTGATAAAGTATTCTGCTTCTTTCAAATCTTTCAAATGTTGGACTGCTAATAGAAGTACGTTGGCTCCGTTTTCATTTGTATCCTGAATGTTACCTCCATTTTTGAGCAATAAATCATAAATTGCAGGGTTGACATTTCCGCGGGCAGTTGCAAATAAAAGAGGGGTGTATTGGTGTGAATCACGTATATTTACTTTCGCTCCGTTTTTCAATAAATATTCGGTTACAGCTAAATTGTTATTAAAAGCTGCCCAAAAAAGGTAAGTTCGCTTGTCGTGAGTAAGTTTGTTAATATCGTTTCCTTCCAATGAAAGTAAATAAATGATAGTTTCATAGGGAGCAGCATTGTTGATTGCCAGCGAAGTAGCGTCAAAGGCTCTTTCGTTAAGCGCTGTTGGGTCATTTCCCTCAGCGATTTTTTGCTTTACTTGCTCAATCGTGGGCTTAGTTTTCCAAAAATCATTACTAAAAAAAACATTTTGTTGTGCTGATAACCAATGCGATAATACGAAAATGGTAGAAAAAATAATTCTTTTCATTGTTTATTAATTAATATAGCGGGGCAAATATAATTATTTAGATTTAATAAAAACAATAAAAAAGAAGATTTTTTTGCCGAAGAAGTGTTTTGATTGTACTTTGTGGCGAATTTGACAAAACGATTTATATCAGTGTTGGGGCGTTTTACTTTATGTGTTGTACGGACAAAATTTTAAGTCAATAAAAATATCACATCACAGGCAAGTATAGCAGAAAATACTGGCTTGTGAATATACTTTATCATTGTGATTTATACGATATTACATTTTCGCAAAACGTTTGGCAAAGGCTGTAACATTGTCCCAGTTGGTGTATTCGATTTCGGTTTTGGGGTCAGTAGGTCCTTTGGTGATGAACATAATGAGGCGTATCATCATTTTATCAAAGAAATTGTACATTTTGTAATTTAATTTTCCTGCAAACACCTCAACTTCTGTTGGTTTCCATTTTATTTTCTGTAAAAATTTAATCACATACGGATTGGTGTCGGCTTGGCTTTTTTCTGTTTTGCGAGCCACTAAATTCACCGAAATGAATACTGATTTTTTGGCGTTTAACAATTCGTAATTTTGGTCGATGAGTGCTTCAATCTGTGGGTGGTGCTTTCCGTAGCGAATGCTCGAGGCGATGATGATTTTATCGTAGTCTGAAAGGTTTTTATGAAAATCTGAAATGGCAAACATTTCCACAAATTGATTTTCTGAACGTAAAATTTCCGTGATATGGTTGCTTATTTTTTTTGTTTGCCCGTCCACCGATGCGTAAATGATGATTGATTTTTCCATTTTTTTACTGATTTATTTTTCCTGCCACTGACCAATCCACGTGGTGAGTGCATTCACCCAAGAGTCGTCGTCATTCAAGCAAGGTATCATTTTAAATTCTTCACCTCCGTTATGCAGAAACTCTTTGCCTGCTTCCATTTCAATTTCTTCAAGGGTTTCAATGCAATCCGAAACAAATGCGGGCGTGATGACTGCCAATTTTTTCACACCTTTTTGAGCGAGTTCCACTACCTTGTCTGACGTAAAAGGCTCTAACCATTTGTCGATACCTAAACGCGATTGAAACGACTGCGAATATTGTTCTTGTTTCAATCCTAAACGTTCCACCAATTGGCGAGTGGTTTCAAAACAATGTGTTCTGTAACATCGCTTTGCTTCTTCGCTTTGAGGCTCGCAACAATATTTTTCGTTTACGATTTTTTGATGATTTTTGGTTTTTACCGTTTTTCGTAAATGCCTCTCAGGAACGCCGTGGTAGGAAAACAGCAAATGGTCAAAGTTGTAACCTTCTAAATGTGTTTTTGTTACCTTTGCCAAAGCATCAATGTACTCCGTTCGATTGTAAAAGGCAGGGAATTTGGTGAGTTTCATTTCTTGAAACTTTGTTTGTACCAATTTTTCGGCAAGCACTTCAATGGTTTCCGTAGTAGCCATTGCGTATTGCGGATACAACGGAAGCAAAAGCACCTCATTAACGCCTTTGTTTTTCAATTGTTGCAAACCGTGTTCGATACTCGGATTTCCGTAGCGCATCGCCATTTCCACAGGCAAGGAAACGTTCTGTTGCACTTTGGCAAGCAATCGCTGGGTGATGACAATCAGTGGCGAACCTTCGTCCCACCAGATTTTTTTATAGGCTTTTGCTGTTTTTGGAGGTCTGCTACGCAAAATGATGCCCCGAACAATGAAACTTCGCAACAAATACGGAAAATCAATGACCCGCTCGTCCATCAGAAATTCATCTAAATATCGCTTAACGTCCTCTACTTCGGTGGAATCAGGCGACCCCAAATTAACTAACAAAACTCCTTTTGACATATATTTTTGTATTGTAAAAAACTCTAAAACGCAAATGTATGGATTTTTTGATAATAATAACATTGCTCGCTTCTTTTTTTCATATTTTCAATACAGAACCTTTTCAGGGTATGTTTTTAAATTTGAATAATAAACCTATCTTTGCGCCCTTATTTACGAAAAAAAATCCTTTCGATATACAAAACTGACAAACAAACACTTGATAAAATGATTTCAGTAAACAGTTTAGCCGTTGAATTTGGCGGAACAACCCTTTTTTCAGACATTTCTTTTGCTATCAATCCTAATGACCGAATTGCTCTTATGGGCAAAAATGGTGCAGGAAAATCAACTTTACTAAAAATATTGGCAGGTGAACGAGAACCTACACGAGGAAATATCAGTATGCCTAAAGAGTTTACCATAGCTTATTTGCCTCAACATCTTGTGATGGACGACGATTGCACCGTTTTTGAACAAGTAGCTAAGGCTTTTGCAGCACTTCAAACAATGGAAAAACGCATTGAAGATATTAATCAAGAACTTACCATACGTACCGACTATGAATCTGATGAGTATATGAAGCTCATTGAGGAAGTTGCTGCATTGAGTGAGAAATTTTACGGAATAGAAGACACCAATTCTGAGGAGAAAATCGAAAAAACCTTGCTCGGATTGGGATTTAAACGTGATGACTTCCATCGCCCAACAAGTGAATTTAGCGGAGGTTGGCGTATGCGTATCGAACTTGGGAAATTATTACTGCAAAATCCTGATTTACTCCTGCTTGATGAGCCTACAAACCACCTTGACATTAATTCAATCGAGTGGTTTGAAGATTTTTTAATTAATTCTGCTAAGGCGGTTGTTCTCATTTCGCACGACAAGGCATTTGTGAACAATGTTACTAATCGTACTATTGAAGTAACAATGGGTAGAATCTATGATTACAAGGCAAAATACTCGCATTATTTGGAGTTGCGAAAAGAACGACGTGCTCAACAGCTCAAACAATATGAAGAACAACAAAAAATGATTGCCGAAACCAAAGAGTTTATAGAGCGTTTCAAAGGCACATATTCCAAAACTTTGCAAGTGCAATCACGTGTGAAGATGCTTGAAAAGCTACAAATCATCGAAGTTGACCAAGAAGATACTTCGGCATTGCGATTAAAATTTCCGCCATCACCTCGTTCTGGTAATTACCCCATAATTGCTGAGAATGTTAGCAAAGCGTATGATGAAAAGCCCATATTTTCAAACGTAGATTTCACCATAAAAAGAGGAGAGAAGGTTGCTTTTGTAGGTCGAAACGGCGAAGGAAAGTCCACATTCATAAAATGTATAATGAAAGAGGTGCTACACGAGGGAAAACTTACCTTAGGGCACAATGTTCAGATAGGTTATTTTGCACAAAACCAAGCATCTTTGCTAAACGGAGAGCTTTCGGTCTTTCAAACTATTGACGACATTGCTGTTGGGGAGATTCGGACAAAGATACGTGATATTCTTGGGGCTTTTATGTTCAATAAAGAAGAAAGCGAGAAGAAAGTAAAAGTACTTTCAGGAGGTGAACGCACTCGATTGGCAATGATTAAGCTATTACTTGAACCTGTGAACTTATTGATTTTAGATGAGCCAACAAATCACCTTGATATGCGTACCAAAGATATATTAAAGCAGGCTCTTTTAGACTTTGACGGAACGCTCATTGTGGTTTCTCACGACCGTGACTTCCTTGACGGATTGGTATCGAAAGTATATGAATTTGGAGGAGGAAAAGTTGTTGAGCATTTAGAAGACATTTATGGTTTCTTACAGAAAAAGAAAATGGAAAATCTTCGACATATAGAAAGATAATAATTTCTATCTATCTGACATTCGTATTTTTTCTAAATATATAAAAGCTAAATATTTGAGATTATAAACTCGATATTTAGCTTTTGTTATTTAATAAAATAAATTATCTAATATATGTTTATAAGATAACTTATTTTATTTCAAATCATAAAATTTTAATGATTTGTATGATTAAATAAATTGCAAATCTATGTATTTAGTTTTTGTTTGGAAGTTTTGTATTATTAATCTATGTT
>JBGYFE010000029.1:0-7685 GCA_041819925.1 Capnocytophaga sp. | reverse complement strand
CAGAGGTAAAAGCCTCTCAACTATCTGTACAAATCTCATCAAAACTACACGAAGCCCAACCTTTGTAGGTCAGATTATGATCGCCGATGAATTGGCGTTTGCAGGTTTTGCAAAGATAGTTTTGTTTTTTGTTCTTTTTGTTGCCATTTTTGACTATCTTTGTGCCTTGACAATTGGGGCAGTGGAGTGTAATTGTTATTAGCATTCAACAAAAATACAACTTTATTCCCTAATTGTCAATTTTTTATATCATCATACTTTTTAAAACACAGCCTAATTTTTTTAAAAGAAATAAATTATTATGAAATCATCGAAACAAAAAATCATTTTGACAGCACAAATGCTACTAATTGTGTCAATGCAATCAATGATGTCGCAAACTAAAGGTGTTGTTGTTGATATTACAACTCGACAGCCAATTCCTTATGTGAGTATTTATACAAAAAATACTGAATCTGTTTTAGGCTCAATGAGTAATGAGCAAGGTCAATTTTCAATAAATTTTTCTTTTAATACACTTTTCTTTTCACATATCAACTATGAAAAAATTGAGATAAAAAAAGAAAATGTTCAAGACACGATATATTTAACACCTGCTTCAATTTTATTAAACGAAGTAGTTGTGAATAATCGACAACCCAAGTGGATAAATAGTGTATTATCGAGAGTAATCAAGGATAAAGAAAAGAACTATCAAACATTAGAAAAAACTCTTTCATATGAGTATGAAACATATACTTTGACAGATTCCAGTGGCTATGCATTTAAAAGTAAGGGAAATATTGAATTTCCAAAGATGAAAAAAAATGCTCAATTTAAAATTGATGCTCAAAAAAACACGATTAAATATAAAGATAAAACAGCCGGTGTAGATTTTTCAAATTTAAGAAGAATGTTATATGATGATTTTATAAGCCGATTTGATAGCAAATTTATTAAAGAAAATAATTTCAGTTTAAATAGTTCATTTAAAAACGAAGACGATAACATAATTCAATTGATATATACATCAAAAAAAAATCAGGATGATGAAGGTTATATCGTATTAGATACTTTAAACAATGTTATTATTGAGGTTGAAAGGAATTTAGGAACTGACTTTAATATCAAAGCTCAAACTTCATCGATACTTAGAAGTGTTGCTGCGTCACGAGGTTTTCATTATGATACATGGATAACAAAAAGCAATACAAAATACTCTAAAATTGGACAAAGCTATTATATATCTGAGTGTAAATATAAATTTTACATGAAATCCACCACCAAAAACAAAAAAGTCGATGCTAAGTATTTCACTTCAATAGAGTCAAAATTATTTATTTCAAATAAAATTGAAAAAGCAAGTACAGTACTTAAAGTCATTCCCAAACCTTATTATTTAATTGCTATTATGTCAAAACAAATGAGGGTGGAAGAAGAGGCTTTAAACAAAGTCCCTGTTAGTTTTGAGGGATTCTGAGTAAAATATCAGAAGTTGTTTGAGTTATTTTAAAAAATAAAATTCTATCGGAAAAAGTACTATATTTATGAAATGAAAAAAAGATATAGTTCAGATATTTCCGATAGATGGTGGCAAGAAAATAAAGGGTCGTAAACGGTTTCATATAGTGGACACTTTGGGCAATTTACTTACCAGTTTTGTAGTTTCAGCCAATAGTTATGATGGAACAACAGCATTAGAGCAATGGTCAAATCTGTCTTTGAACAGTGAGTTGTTAAATGATATAGAAAAGATATATGCAGACGGAACTTTTGGAGGGACTTTTTCAGCAGGAATGGAATCAAAATATGGGATTTCAGTAGAAATACCCAAAATCCCAATAGCTCAAAAAGGGAAAATTACGATTCATCAAAAGCGTTGGATAGTTGAAAGAAGCATTGCTTGGACGCTTAATAATCGAAGATTATCAAAGGATTATGAACGAGATAAAACAAATTCAAATACATTTATAACTATTACAAACATTAGAAGACTTACAAAATAATTAACTCAAACAGCTTCTTAATTTTTTGGGTTCATCATTAAGATAACATTTTGACTATCAAAGTGCCTACGAGCAATACGAGTGAAATGGCTATAACTCCAAGAATAATCACTAACCATTTGAAAAATCCTACTAAGCGTGCCAAACTTTGGCTTGCATTGCCTACGTGAGATTGGATAAGGTTCAAAACTCCCGCCGATGTAATAAAAAAGTCATCAACCCAGCCAATTATGGGGATATCAGGGACTATATCAACGGGTAGTAGCGCATAGGCTACTGATAAAATGGCTAAAACCCACTCTTGTGTGTGGTTGTTTTCTGTTTTGGTAATTTCTTCCATTGTTTGACTGTTTTAAAATTTCTACATTGCAAAAGTAGAACTGCAACCAGCCAAAAAGCGGCATTCAAAATTTTTTTTGCTAAAAAAACCGCATTCTGCGGTTTTTGTTTTAAATGTTAAACAACCCTTTTTTGTACTCAATTTGTGATTTCATTCCTGCGAAATCAGGGTAAATGGAGTAATAGTTGATATAAAGTCGGTTTAATTCTTCTTTGATACATTCAATATGGCATTTATTTATTTTTATTCTCCAAGAATTTTCTTTAAACTCCTGCCACTTACCCATATCATTTTTGTCTGAACCGTGAATGGTAAACACACCTCGCTGTTGTAGCATTCTACTATTGGTAAAGTTAGAAACTAAAGCAATTGGTTTTTCAGTAGAATATCGCAAAAAAGGTTGTATTCTAAACTCTTTTTGTATGTATTTTTCTATGTAACACTTTTTTCTTGTTGATGATAATAAAACTCTTGCGTGAATATGAATATCTTGGATTCTTGGGTGGCTATCATAATTAATAACTCTACCATTATATGCCCAAGGGTCAAAGACAATAACTTCTGGTGTTTTTCCACATTCCGCATCACAAACAGCAAAAAACAAGGCATTTAGGGGAGCTACTGTCCAATCTAACAAACGAGTAGGAATTCCGTTGTGTTGCATATCGGTCAAGATATTGATACGCTCTCTTTCAAAATCATATTTTATATTGTGCTGTGGTCCATAATGAACGAAATCATTTAGAATTTCTTTTTCGTCCAATTTGTTGCCCGATTTGTCGTTACGTAAAATGGTAGGAATCAGTTTATAATTCTCATCAGAATGTCCTCTAAAAAACAAATGTTTATGATTTTTTTTCTTATTTTCTCCATTCTTTATATACTCTCTCCTTTGTTTGTATATTTCTTCGACCTTATTTATGAACTCAGTGACAGATCCTACTGTATATTCTTTTATACAATTTTCCATATCGTTGTATCAGATAAGTAGTTAAAAATCAATTTGTATTTCCAACATATATTTTTTTTCTGAAATTTTTTCTGTATTAAGTTTAAAAGAACCGCCTGCCATTGGAAGTTTTAAACTGGCTAATAATTCAAAAGTTTTTTTGGAAAACGATGATAATTCTATTTTTTTTGTAATAGATTGCAAATTGTTATCCCCAAAATCAGGATCTCTCATTTCTACTAAATTTGATAAAAAAGGATCACCTCCCATTCTTGACTTTCTCAGAAAGGTTTTAGCTTGTTCATAATATACCATCCCTCCTAAATAAGATGCTTCATATCCTATGTATTTTTTCATCTGATTCTCAGAATAACTATCCGTAGAAAGCCCTCCTCCAACCTTCTTTGCCGTTACTCCCGTGTCAGTTTTTATTTGTGAAACTTCCTTTTCATCATAAATATCCTTAATGTTTACCTTTTTAGCTCCTAATAACTGACATAATCGCAAGATATTGGTCAGTTTTTCAAGGGCAAAAGAAGCATTACTGTTTGCCACTTCCGAATATTTTGTGGTGTTATATGGAGACATAACAAGAAGCATTCCGTTATAGGGGCTTACACCTCCCATAATTTCAAAATTATCCAAAAAAGTTTCTGAATCTCTTAAAGGGACAATTAACACTTCTTCGTTGCTTAGCAGTTCTTTGCCTTCTTCGTAATATTGAAGGTTTTCATATTGAACATCTTTGGTGAAGAAAACTACTTTTCTTTCATCGGGTCTATAATTTTGTAACATAACTAATTTAACTTAACATTTTGATTAATAATAGTATAAATAACAATACACCAACTGCTATTGCAATTGCTTTACCGTTTATTGCGCCAAGGGAATTTGCCACGTTTTTTTTTAAAGTGTCTTTTATTTTTTCAATTGTTTCTTTTGAAACTTCAGTTTGCCCCATTTCAAAAGTTTTTCCAATTAAATTCTCAAATTCACTTTCATTCGTTTCTGCATACTCTTCAACTAACAGCATAATGGCGATTCTTCTGCCGTGTATGTCTTTATTATCAGCAAGCATATCTATAAGAAATAAATTTCCCTGTTTAGATTTTGTGATTTTCAAATGATTATCCTTCAAGATTTCTTTCCCATTGTCTTTTATATGAAACATTTGGTTTACATATTCTTGTCTGAGATGTTGGTCTTCTACGGCAACGATTTTTCCATTATTCAGCACGAAATCATTGTTGCTCTCATCACTACTTTGTATCCACGCTTTTATGTTCATTTTATCCATTTATTATTTTTGAAATGATTTGCCCTACTAATTTTCCTGCTTCTGTTTGGTTCGCCAAACTTCCATAAAACATAACTGTGTTAGGTCTGTTTATTTTTATCAGCCTGCTTTGCGCTTCTTTCACAAAAGTATCTGTGTTAGAATAATACATTCGGCTTTTATCACAATGGCTATTTATCAAAAAAAGTTTAAGGTTAGGTTTTGTCCTATTGATAACGCCCAATATATGATCCACGTGTCGTTCCACCTTTGCTATGTATTCTCTGTCATTTTCAAAAACTTTGTCAGTTCTAATAATATAGCATACAACATCCGCTTTAGATATGATACCTTCCCAACGGTCTCTAAAATCCTCTGAACCTCCTATATCTATTCCTTCTTCCACTTTTAATTCTAAATCATCAAGTTTAATTACGTACCCTCCTTTTACTTTAGCTTGTGTGGTTTGAATATAGTCCGAAGGTAGTTTACCAGAACTTAAAAATTGATGCAAAACCGTCTTTCCCGACGCTCTTTCTCCTAAGATAGCAAAGCGTTTTCCTATTACTTTTTCTTTAAATACAGTCGCTAAGACAGCCCCTCCAACACCAAATATCAACAGTAATAGAGGCCACAAAGGCAAAATAGCTAAACTCGTTTCCTTAACAATGTATATTTCTTCCATATTAATTCTTTTTTTCATTAAACATTCATTTGTTTCAGTTGTGTTGTGTCCGTAGTGTTGATTATTTGCACTGTTTCATAGGCGTTTATTTTTAATTGGTTAGTACTGATTTTATTTATCTTATTTTTTTTAAATCTAACGCTGAACGTGCGATTGTCCAAATGGGAGTAAGGTCAATGCCGTAAATGCGCCCAAAAGCACTTTTAACGCTTTCTCCGTTATTGACCGACACAGGGTTGGTAACAATGGGCGTTACCACCTCCACGTTCATTCCTTTTTCTAATCTAATACCGTTGCTCACAACGGTTCGTGTTACGGTTACTTTGTAAAGTGGCATAATTTGCTGGTTTTAATTGTTTTTAATGCATCAAATCATCTATTGTATTTATGTAATCTAATGTGCCGTCTGAATAAAGTTTAAATGTTTGGTAAACAGGTCGTCTCCAATCTTCTAAAACAATTTCTCCTCTACTATTTTGGGTCAATAGTGCAGGATAAGTAATTGTTTCTACTATAATTTCATCAACATCTCGAGTAACGATTACATAAAATTTACTTGATAAAAAATCATATATTAGGTAATCAACTATTGCTCGTATTTTTTCTTCAGTACTTTGCCCTGACGATAAATTTTCAAAAATGGCATACTCATCAGCCCCTTCAAATACTATTGGATTTTGTATGCAATGTGTAAATGGAATATCTCGTGGATTGGCATATTTTTCAGGAAATTCAGCAGGATAGTATCTCAATTCTACTTTTTTATAATAATCATAAAGTTCCCTAACGGCTTTCTCTTTAATAGCCCTATTAGTTTCATTATCCTCAATTCCAAAAGAATGAGAAAAAACCATCTCTGCCAAATCATTAAATTTGAGCTCATAAATTTTCTGCATAAAGCCTTTTGAGAGTCCTGTCATTTTTTCATTTTGCTCAAACAATTTTTTTCCGTTTTCAATTGCAACTTGATTATGAAATGTTCTGCTTTCAGTATTGCCACCATTTTCATTCTTTTGTTGTCCCTTACAGGCAATGGTCAAACCCATTAGACTTAAAATCAAAATACCTTTTTTCATTTGTATATATAAAATTTAAATTTTCTTTATTTCAGGCTTTTCGGTTTTTGCCTTTTTATTAGCTGTATAATAAGTTCATTTTAAGTAGAGGCAAAAACTTATTTGCTCCTTATGCAACTTTTCAGGGGTTTCCCCATCACCCCCAGAGGTTGAGTTATCACCTCTCAACCTTTATGAAGGGGCTTTTAGGTCATTAATCATTACCTATAAGTCTTAAAATAAAGTCTTTCAATTCTTACGTAACGGTTTATGGGTCATCAATCAGTACCCATAAGTCTTAAAATAAAACCTTTTAACCCTTTTGTAAGGGTTTTTGGGTTGTATGGATTCAATAAATTGCGTCTACCTAAAATTGCCAGCGGTGGCTCACCGTCTATAAGTTCTCACCTCAACCCTTTCCGAAAGAAAGAGCGTTTTTAGCCGTTACTCAGTAGGTTCTTTTTCCGTAGGTTCAACGGAAGAAGAGCGGTGCTGATAGTGTGTGCGTAAATCGGCATACACTGCCGACATTCCTGCTGCATTCTGACTCGCCAAAAACTTTACAAACCGATAATACGAAACCGCTGCATTAAAATTGTCAAAATCCAAGAGCGTTTTCATATCCGAAAACATTGTTTGCACTACCGACAGACGCTTGATAACAGGTTCAATCTCGGTGCGGGCTTTGTAGTCGCGGTCAAATTCGGCTTTGTCGAGTGTGGGAGGCAACGAAGTGGCGTACTGTTCCATATAAGTTTTGCACTTATCGACCAAAAGTTTATTTCGGTCGGCAATCCGCCCGTATTGTTGGCGTTCTTCGGGGGTTAAGTTGATAGTTTTGCCCCTGAGAATGGTCTCTATTGCAGCAATTGCCTCATTGATTTTTTGAATTTCTTCGGTAGTGAATTCCACCGAAATTACATTGTCTAATGCCATATTTTACTATTTTTTGATTTAATAATTTTTTCCTCACCTCAGCCCTTTTTGAAAGAGAGAGTTTGTAACTCCTGCTTTTTTTACCACAAAAAAAAACCGACTACGGACAAAAAAGTCTGTAATCGGTACGAGTTTTTGCACTATAAACAAATTTTATAGTGTTATATGTTAAAAAATTAGTTCCAGAAATTTGTATGTTTGGTAAAAAATAACACGCGCGTGCGCGAAAGGATTTTGTTATTTTAACGATATAGAATAGGCGTTGCGTTGCGTTGCGTTGCGTTGCGTCTACCAATTTGCAATGCAAATATACACAAAATCAGTGAATTATGCAAGTTTTTTAGGTGAGTTTTCATATACTTTTTAGTATTTTTATGCATCATTGATTACGGTTGCAAATATATGCCAATGTTTTTTAACATACAACGTTTTAAATGTTAAAATTTATGATTTCTACCT
>JBGYFE010000028.1:0-13958 GCA_041819925.1 Capnocytophaga sp. | reverse complement strand
TTTAGTTTAAAAAAATATTGAAAAAATTTGTTTTATATCATTAAATGATTTACATTTGCAAAGTTTTTAAATGTATTGTATAATCTCTAATTCAAATGCCTATGAAAATAACATACAGAACATTATCTACAAAATCATTAGCAACGTTGGCAGAACAAGTTGTGAATGCTTCAAAAAGCGGAAAATACAAAATGACTGAAAAACACCCTTTGTTAACTGAATTAGAAAAGGAATATGCTGTTTACTATGATGCGTATTCAAAACAAACATTCAGCGGAAAAGGAAAAGTTGTTTCAGAAGCAGGCGCAGCACGCGGAAAGGCTTTTGCGGACTTGAAAATATTCTTAGAGGGATATGCTCGATTACCCATAGCACCTAATCACACTGACGCCGTAGCTTTGTATGATATTTTTAAGTTTTACGGATTAAATATTGACCGTAAGTCGTATGCCGACAGTGCGGCACTTTTTAAAAAGTTAATAGAATCACTTTCTTTACAAGAGAATCAAGAAAGATTGCAGCGTTTGTCAGTGCTTCCGGCTTTTGATGACCTTAAAACCAAGTGTGATGAATTTGTAGCGCTTTATGCAGAACAAGCCGAAGCTAATGCGGAATTACGACAAAAGAAGAGTGCAACTACTATCCGAAAAGATTTAGAAAACGCATTGAGAAACTATTTAGGAATGGTAACAGCTATGAAGTCTCTTACTGATTGGGATTCACTTTACTCTGAGTTGAATGAAATTGTGAAAAGTGTGCGATAGATTTTTTTTGTTTTTTTATATTAAACATTTTTTTTTATTTAAATTACCTTTGTCAAAAATTATATTTTTGGCAGAGGTTTTTTAATTACTTCTTTTCTTTAATGAGTTGCAAAACAGATTGATAATTTCTCCTTACGTTTTCATTATCCAAACCTAATTGAATTGCTTTTTCAAAATGTGATTTAGCTTTTTCATATTGTTTTTCCTCACTTTCAAGAAGCGCAATGAAATAATGCACTTGCGGATTTTTAGGTTCGTGTTTCAATGCGTCTGTAAGCACTTGTCGCGCTTTTTGATTTTGTCCGTTTCCGTTATAAAGTGTTGCTAAATTTAATCGAATGTGATTGAGATTTTTATCTTTTGCAATAGCTCTTTCATAAAACAAAATGGCATTGTCTTTATTTCCTATTTTTATAAAATAATCTCCTGCGGTGGCACTTCCTAACGGAAAATCAGATTGTGAAAGCACAAAATCTTCATATTCTTTCAATGATGCACTAAATGAACTCAAATTGTTTTTTGACCATTCCAATCCTTTTTGTGTTAAAAAAGCATTGGCAGCAACAATACGCACCGCTTTTACTTTATCCGACACTAACGGAATGAGTTCATTCTCATATAAATGTATTGGAAAATCAGTGAGTGCAATTACAGCACGATAGCGAGTTTGTGAATCTTTACTGTGAAGTTCTTTTTTGATAAGCTGAAAACTTTCTTCCGTATAAATTCCACCTAAATAATATACTGCGGCAGATCGAACATTGTTGGGAGTGTTTGCATTGCTCAATAAAGCATCTAAATGACGAATGCTTTGTGAGTTTTGCATACTTCCAAGAATTAAATCTTCTGAGAAATGAGGTTTACGCACTGTTCCATACCATTGTTTCACAGCCTGTGCAGCCCATTTGGCGCTTTTATCAGTATGACAAGCATTGCAAGCATTCGGAACTCCGTATTTTTCACTTAAATCAGGACGAGGAACATAAAAATTATGGTCGTGACGAACATCATTACCCATATACGTACGTGTTGGCATATGGCAAAACCTACAATCAGAAGCGTCAGTGTTTTCTTTATGGAATGTGTGTGATGAACTTGCATAATTTTTTGTATGACACTGTAAGCAAAGATTGTTCCCTTCGGCTTTTACTTTACCCGTATGAGCGGAATGACAGTCTGAGCATTTGATGTTTAAATGAAACATTTTGCTTTGAAGAAATGACGTATATTTGTAAACTTCATCAAGTGCTTGTCCGTCTGCAAAGTAAAGGTTTTTAATAGGAATTTCTGGAATATAATTATCCATTATTTCATTTGAATAAAAATGGTGTTGCGACACTTCACCTCGCCGCGAGTGGCAAGGCATACAGGTATTTAACTGTTCAGTTTGCGATGTGTTTTTATGCAAATCAATGAAAAAGTTTTTAGAAACGCCTGATTTATATTGTTCGCTTTTCATAAAATCAATATGTTGCTTTCCTTTTCCGTGGCAACTTTCGCAACCCACTGTAAGTTCACTGTATGTAGTAGTATATGTATCCTCGAACGGATTTAAATTCTTTTGTAAGTTAGTGCTATGACAGGTGGCGCACATTAAATTCCAATTTTGTCCAGCATTTGTCCAATGCAGATAATCGTCCACAGGAATTTTTTCGCCCGCATACTGATGAAACCATTTACCCTCACGGCTGTCCCAACTCTGACGGAAGACTTGCATTTTCCCACCGTCGAATTTTGTTATATACTGCTGTAAAGGATAATGACCAAAAGTGAAAGCGACTTCAAAATCTTGATATTTTCCTTGCACACCTTCGGTGTTAATGTAAAACTTGTTGTTTTTTTTAAAAAAACGCGACGTAATTCCGTCAGCTGTATATGTTACATCATTAAAATTTCCGAGAACAGTTTCACTTGTGGCGTGTTGCATTGCTTTAAAGTGGTCAGAAAGTAGCCACTCATCGTATTCTTTTTGATGACATTCCTTACAACTTTGTGAACCTGTGTAAGCATTTTCATAAGGGGGGTGATTTTTTGAAATCGGAGAGTAGTTTTCTTTATTACGGAAGAAGAGATATATACTTATTGCAAAA
This sequence comes from Capnocytophaga sp., assembly GCA_041819925.1. GTDB lineage: Bacteria > Bacteroidota > Bacteroidia > Flavobacteriales > Flavobacteriaceae > Capnocytophaga. The sequence goes on along the minus strand of JBGYFE010000028.1, from coordinate 11,104 downwards.
AGTATTAAAACAGAAACTGTTGCAAAAATAATTTTCTTTTTCATTACTAAAATTGTAAAGTTTTTGGTTGGTTAAAAAGATTTACATTTTTAAGTAGAAATCTTTGGTAAGTTCAATATATTTGTCGGTATATACATTTCTTTCTTTTTCAATAATCATCAAATCGATAACACAAGGTTGCTTTGTTTTTGAAAATGCGATAAGGCTTCGCTTTACATCTGCGTTTGTATTTCCTTTAATATGTGTCATTTTAAATGGATACAATCTGTAATCAGAGGCTCTTACTACGAATTTATCGTGCTCACTAAACGGAATAATTACGGCAAACGTTCCTTTATTTGAAATCAATTTGGAAACTCCTTCAATCAGCGTGTCGAATGGTAGCGCATCTTCAAATCGAGCTTGATTTCGGGCTGTGTGTTCTGTTTTATATTCGGAAGTATAAAAAGGCGGATTTGAAATAATTAAATCATACGGCTCATCGTCCATTTCCGTTACAAATTCTTGAAAAGAAGCGAAGTAACAAAATAGTCTATCCCCCCAAGGGCTATTTTCAAAGTTCTCAGTACATTCAATATAAGCGTTTTCATCTATTTCAACGGCGTCAATAGTTTCAGCATTGCATCGTTGAGCTAACATCAAAGAGAGAATGCCTGTTCCCGCCCCGATGTCTAATATCCGACTTGGGTGATTATCCACAGGCGTCCACGCTCCTAAAAGCACATTGTCTGTACCTATTTTCATAGCACTTTTTGACTGTGAAACTGAAAACTGTTTGAATTGAAATGTCATAAATTCTATTGTTTAACGATTGTGGTTTGTTTGATGTATATGTGTTTGTTTAAAGAAACGTTTTTGTTTAAACATAAATATAGGTGTTTTTATCTAATTACGAATGTAAATCAATAAAAACACCTTCTTTATAATTAAAAAATTAAATAAACAGATAAGCCTCTCCCTTTTTTATTTTCTCTGCAAAAAATGCGATGTTATTTTCTTCAAGTTGTTTTTTTAATTCGTCTTTGAAAGGTTTAATCACATAGTGTATGGGACACGGTTTGACTTCTGAACAACCTTTCAAACTCATTGAGCAAGTCAAAAAGCTGTGAGTTTCATCAACATATTCAACAATATCCATTAATGACGCCTGTTTTTCAGTATCTGTAAGCCAAAAACCTCCACCCGGTCCCTTCACTGAACTAATCACCTTTTTGCGAGCTAACGTTTGAAGCAATTTAGCTAAAAAAGGCAATGGAATATTTAATTTCTCAGCGATTTCTTTTGCACTTATTTTGTTAGTTTCTGACGAATGTGCGGCAATATATATAACTGCATTTACTGCGTATTTGCTCGAATTGGAAAGCATAACGAAACATAATTAAATTGCGTGCAAAGATATGAAAAAAAATTATTTTATGAATGTTTTTACTGTTATAGTGTGATATTTTTAACGTAATGTTATTTTTTAGTTTTATTTTTGTGCGTTCTAAAAGAATTTTTGTTTTTAGGATTATATTTGCGAAAAGTTTTATGGATTACGCACTCTTTTTTGATTTTAGTTTTGACAGTGATTTTGCTGTTTTCTTGCCCAATGCTTATCTTGCCGAGCAAAAGGGAACAGCTTGGTATTTTTTTAAAAAAGCGACAAAAGAAATTTTGGAAAGTTTGCCCCAAACGGATTTAAATCCGTTCCAAAATGAGGCTTTGGAGCTTGTAAACGAATTGCAACGTTCCGTTTTGATGAAGAAATTTGTTAAAAAAGGTACTTCTTTGGACGTTATTTATAAAAATACACAACAAAAATATCTAATTCAGCATCATATTGAAGAAAAAACAGCTGATTTGCTTTCCATTATTTCTGAAAATAATTTATTGATGACCTTAAACTATAACGGAAAGGACGAAATTAGCAAGCAATACATTCAAATTACCTCAAAAACGCTTGAACCTTTTTTGAACTTCGAGAAAACGGAAAAAGGCATCAACTATCATCTTTTGTTGTTGGACGGGGAAACAAAAATTGTTCCGTCGCAGCATAAAATCGAACTGTTGAATAATGAAAAATCGTGGCTTGTCATTAACAAAACGTTGTTGCGTATTGCTCACATCAAGGCGTTGAATATCAAACCTTTTTTGAATAAAGATGAAGTGTTCATTCCGGAAAAAATCATCGGTGAGTATTTTGACAAATTTTTGAAAGGTATTTTAAAAAAGGTTGAAATTAATGCAAAAGGTTTTGAAGTACTTCAAAAAAGCGATGTAATAGAAACAAAATTACGGTTAATGCACGATTTTTTTGCGAATCATTATAAAATTTACGTGGAATTTGATTATGACGGCTATCATTTTCATAGCAATCAACGGAAAAAAACGCATTCCATTTTAGAAATTGATGATGATAATGTGATAAAAATCAAAAACTACAAGCGAAATATTGAAAAAGAACAAGAAAAATGTAATTTTTTGAAAGAAATAGGTTTCTTCGAGGAAGAAGGAACGTTTTTTTGCAAAGGAGACAATCCATTTACAACTTATTTTCATTTAATAGCACATCAATCGGAATTACTTTCAGCGGGTTTTTTGTTAAATTCCATTGAAATTGATGGAAAAAAAGTACAAATTACACCTCCGGAACTCATTTTTTCGGAAACTCAAACTGAAAATGATTGGTTTGACCTCAATATGCAAGTAAAACAAGATGATTTTGTATTCCATTTTAAAGATTTAATTCAAAATATTAAAAATAACAATCCGATTTTTACGTTATCTAACGGAAATGTGTTTGTAATTCCGCAAGAATGGTTTGCTCGCTACGGAACTTTGGTCAAATTTGCTAAAATTCAACACGGAAAATTACAACTTCCGAAAAGTAATTATGCGTTGCTTGATGATTTACCTGAATTACAAAATAAATCATTGATAACCAATGTGGAATATATTCCCTCACCGAACTTAAAAGCTACACTTCGTCCGTATCAACAAGAGGGCGTGAAGTGGCTTTTGGAACATCACTATAACGGACTCGGAGCTTGTTTGGCAGATGATATGGGACTCGGTAAAACCCTGCAAACCATTGCGTTACTTGTTGATGTACACGATAGACTTCCTGAAACGGAAAACGAAAATCCGACAAATTTGTTTGAACTCGGATTGAAACAAAAAGAAGCCTTAAAAACATTAGTGATTTTACCTTCATCACTGATTTTCAATTGGTACGACGAAACAAAACGATTTGCACCCCATCTAAAATGTTTGCAATACGTTGGAAGTGACCGTAAAAGTAAGGCAAATCGATTGTTGAACTATGATGTGATTTTTACCAGCTACCCAATCGTTACTCGTGATGCAAAACTTTTTCAGAAATACGAGTTTCGGTATGTGATTTTAGATGAAAGTCAGCGTATTAAAAATAAAAATTCACAGACTTTCAAGGCAATTCACGACATTAAGGCACAACATAAAATATCACTCAGTGGTACTCCGATTGAAAATTCGTTGAGCGATTTATGGTCGCAAATGCAGTTTATCAATCCGAATATATTGGGAAGTTTTTCACATTTTAGCAAATATTTTAAGTATGGCATCGAGAAAAAGCAAGACCCCATTGTGTTGGACGAATTGAAAACCATTATTAGTCCGTTTTTGTTGCGTCGTACCAAAGAGCAGGTGCTTGATGATTTGCCTGAAATGACGGAACAAATTATTTACTGTGAACTTTCGGAAGCCCAAGAAAAGTGGTATGAACGCGAAAAATCAAAAGCTCGAAACGAATTATTACAAATTGACGGACAAATTTCGCAGTTAAACGCTTTAAATATACTAATGCGACTTCGACAAATTAGCAATCATCCCAAATTATTGGACGAAATGAGTGAAATTCCGTCTGGAAAATACGAAGAAGTGATAAATTCGATGGAACTTATCATAAATTCATCACAAAAAGCACTTGTTTTTAGTAGTTTTGTGTCGCATTTGGCTATTTTTGAAGCGTGGTGTAAAGAAAATAAAGTACGTTACGCAAAATTAACGGGAGAAGTGCCTACTGATGAACGAAAATCGCAAGTAGAATCTTTCCAAAATGATAAAACGGTGAAATTTTTCTTTATATCGCTCAAAGCGGGGGAAGTAGGGTTAAACTTAACAGAAGCATCACACGTTTTGTTGCTTGACCCTTGGTGGAATCCGTTTTCAGAAAAACAAGCCATTGCTCGCGCTCATCGATTGGGACAAAAAAACAAAGTGAACGTTATTCGGTTTGTATCAAAAAATACCATTGAAGAGAAAATTATCAAACTGCAACAATCCAAAAAAGAACTTTCTCAAAACATTGTGGAAGAAAACAAGTTAGTAGCCGAAGTAATTCAACAAATTATCAATGATGAATTGCAGATTTAGCATATGAATTGATGATAATTTCGTATTTTTGCAAAAAAAGTAATGATTTTTCCAGAGGAAATTCGTAAGCATTTTACACCTGTCAGTTTCAATAAAGGCGATTTTATTTTGTCATTTGGCGAAATAGGGCAGTATTTACATTATATCGAAAAAGGTATTGTGAGATATTTTTATTATGATGTAAAAAAAGATAAGGAAATAACTACTGATTTTACATTTTCAAAACAATATTGTCTGTCTTATGCATCTTTTGTAAAACAAAATCCTTCTTTGATAGAAATACAAGCGCTTACCGATGTAAAAGCATACCGAATAAAATACAAAGCTATTGAGGAGTTAATAACTGACAATCTTGATTTTCTACGAACCAAAAATCATATTTTAGAAGAATTATTTGTTGAAAAATGCGAACGAGAACTTCGTTTTCTCACGCAAACTCCCGAAGAAAATTATTTGTATTTACTTGAAAAAGAACCTGTTTTGATGCAAAATGTTCCCTTGAAATATTTGGCTTCGTACATCGGAATTACGCCACAGGCTCTTAGTCGAATCCGCAAACGCATTGTTTTATAAATTTCCAAAACCGAAATTAACCCAAGTTCATTTTTCTTATTTCGTTTAACTCTACCTTTGCAATAGATTTTTAATTGAACTAAAAAATGAAAAATAGAATGCTAATTGTCGGATTTTTAATTCTTTACATTATGAATACAAATGCACAAAATACAGATTATTTGCAAATGGTTTCGTACGCAGTGAAAGCTCCATCAGGGCATAATACACAGCCTTGGCTTTTTGAATTGCAAAGCGATAAAATCATTATTTCGCCCAATTTTGAGAAAACACTCCCTGCTGTAGATGCCAATAATCGGGAATTATTTATGAGTTTGGGTTGTGCGACTGAAAATCTTTGTTTGGCAGCATCTGCCCTGCAATATCACACAAAAGTAGAGGTGGATAGCACAGGAAATATATTGGTTTATTTGGAAAAATCAGCCAAAATTGCCTCTAATCCGTTGTTTGAACAAATAGAAAAACGACAAACCAACAGGTCAAAATACAACAGAACAAAAATACCCGAAGAAACCATTTCTAACATATTGCAACAAACCCAAACCACCGAAAATAAAATTTACGCTTGGGGCAAAAACACAACGGAATTTGACCTACTTACCGATTTCGTGCTACAAGGTAACCTGTTGCAAATGAACGACAAAGCCTTTAAAGAAGAACTTCTCTCGTGGATACGCTTCAACAAAAAACACGCTGAAAATACCAACGACGGAATAAGTTACGCTGTAATGGGTGCTCCTAATTTTCCTAAACCAATTACCAAATTCTTTGTGAAATTGGCTCTAAAAGCCAAAACTCAAAACAAAACTGACCTCAAAAATATAAATTCGTCATCACACTTGCTACTGCTTACCAGTCAAGAAAATGACATTGCCTCGTGGATAGAAACAGGCAGAATCCTGCAACGTCTTCTCTTAACACTTACTCAAAATGATATTGCCGTAGCCTATCTTAATCAGCCTTGTGAAGAGGAAAAACTTAACGAAAAAATGCAAACTCAACTCCCCATTGACCGCCAAAAACCGCAAATATTGCTTCGTATTGGCTATGCCAAATCGATGCCTTATTCCAAACGAAAAAAATTGATGGAAGTTTTAAAATAGTTACAAATCACAAGTTGCGAGATGATGACATAAAAAAGTTGAAAATCAATGATTTTCAAATTAAAGTTTTATTTATATATCAAATATTTCTGGCGTACTTTTTTAAACTTTTCTAAATCGGATTGCCAAGTTTCTCTGATTTGTTCATCGCTTTTTCCTTCAATGATTTGTTGTTTTAGAGTGGCATTTCCTGCAAGTTTGTCAAACATAGCATTGAAGAACGCAGCTTTTACGGCTTTTGTTTGTTCAACAGCGTTTTTTAGCCACGAAAAATTAAGTTGAGAAAGCCGTGGATGGTTGCTCAGGTCTTCCCCGTAACATATTTTTCCGTTGAATTTAGGATTTTTATCTCCTTCGTTAGGACGTGGAGTGAAGCTAAAACTTGTTTTCTCAAAGTAAGGCGAACCGTAAATTTGAAATTGTTTGGAAGTGCCACGCCCCACACTTACGTTTACTCCCTCAAAAAAGCACATACTTGGGTAGAGGTTGATAGACACATCATTAGGCAAATTAGGAGATGGTTTCACGGGCAAGCCGTACGGCATTTGATGATTGTAGTTCATCAAAGGAATTACTTTTAAATCGGCAATAATTTGATTTTCAAGCCATTTTTCACCATTAATCATTTTTCCATACTCTCCAATAGTCATTCCGTAAACCACCGGTACGGGGTGCATCCCTACAAAACTTTTGAATTCAGGTTGCAAAACAGGACCATCAATGTAGTGCGCATTTGGATTGGGGCGGTCAAGAACAATCACCGGAATTTTTTGCTCAGCACAGGCTTCCATCACGTAGTGTAAGGTAGAAATATAGGTATAAAATCGAACTCCAACATCTTGTAAATCAAATAGAATTACATCAATATCTGTCAGTTGCTCTTTTGATGGTTTTTTGTTCTTTCCATAAAGGGAAATGATGGGAAGCCCCGTTTTGATGTCCTTTCCATCTTTGATAATTTCACCTGCATCGGCATCACCTCGAAATCCGTGTTCAGGAGCGAAGACTTTTGTAACGTTAATTTTTTGCTTTAAAAGCGTATCTACCAAATGCACATAATTTCCGTTTTTGGTTTTTACAACCCCTGTTTGGTTGGTAACAATTCCTACTTTTTTGTTCTGTAAGTCAGGGATATATTCTTCCATTCGGTTGCTCGCTAACACAATTTCCTGAACGCTATTTTCAGCAGGAGAAAAAGTATTGGAAACAATTTTTTGTCCGTTATTTTTGCAAGAAATCATCAGAAATACGAAAAAAATCGTATTTTTGGCTTTTCTAAAAATAAATTTACGATTGAATTTTGAATTTTTCATAGCGCGACGTATAATTTTCTCGAAAGAGGACAAAAGTACGATTTCTTCACCAATTATCAAAATGGCAATTACGGCGATTGCATTGGGAATGGTGATGATGCTCATTGCCATAGCCACAGGAGGCGGATTGCAACAGAAAATACGCGAGAAAATAGTAGCCTTTCACGGTCATATTCAGATATATAACTATGACAACAATGCTTCGGAAGTGTCCATAAAACCGATTTCAATGCATCAAGATTTTTATCCGAATTTTGAAAGCATTCCCGAAGTAACACATATTCAAGCGGTGGCGACCAAAGGAGGCATTGTGCGAACGGAAAGCACTTATGAAGCCATTCTTGCCAAAGGAGTAGGGAAGGACTATGATTGGCGGCAAATGCAAAGTTTCATCAAAGAAGGACGCATACCTGATTTTAAAAGCGAAGAAATTAGTAATGAAATACTTATTTCGGAATATTTTGCCAATCGATTGCAACTCAAATTGGGAGATAGTTGCCACGCTATTTTTTTGAAAGATGAAACTTCACAAGTGCCTAATCAACGGAATTTCAAAATAGTAGGCATTTATAACAGCGGATTTCAGGAATTTGATGCTTCTTATATTTTTACTGACATTAGGCAAATTCAACGTATCAATCAATGGCAGAGTGACCAAGTTGGAAATTTTGAACTGTTTGTCAGTGATTTTGATAAAATTCAAGAAATAGGGGATAGGGTTTACCTGCAAACAATGTCAAGCCTTGATTCACAAACAATCATACAGAAATTTCCATTTATTTTTGAGTGGTTAGGAATGTTTGATTTCAATATTTACCTCATCATTGGAATAATGATTACAGTCGGTGGATTTAATATGATTACCGCCATTTTGGTACTTATTTTGGAGAAAACACCAATGATTGGTATTCTGAAAAGTTTGGGGACAACAAGCAGAAGTATTCGTAAAATATTTTTATACAATGCCGCTTATATCATTTCGTTGGGGCTTTTTTGGGGGAATTTATTAGGATTGTTATTGCTTTATATTCAACAAAAATATAGCTTTGTAAAGTTAGACCCAAGCACGTATTATGTTACCGAAGTTCCGATTTCTATTGAATTTTGGTCGGTTATTTTGCTGAATATAGGAGTTTTAGTGTTGTGTTTGCTGATTTTGCTATTGCCAACATACGTCATTGCTAAAATTTCGCCCACTAAATCAATGAAGTTTTCTTGATGTGAAAAAATTTTCTTTTACCATATAAAATCATACCTTTGCGTTTTCCTTAATAGTTATGGACGAAGTCAAAAAAATCATTGAAGATATCAAAAAAGGTAAAATTGCTCCCGTATATTTCTTAATGGGAGAAGAGCCTTATTTCATTGATATTGTTTCGGATTACATTCAAAATAATATACTTTCAGAAGATGAAAAAGGATTCAATCAAATGGTTCTTTATGGGCAAGATGTATCCGTTTCAGATATTGTAAACAATGCCAAACGCTTCCCGATGATGGCGCCTTATCAAGTGATTATCATTAAAGAAGCTCAAAATTTAGGAAATTCGGTGGAAGATTTGGCAGCGTATGTTGAAAATTATTCTCCAACCACAATTTTGGTGATTTGTTACAAGTACAAGACGCTTGACAAACGAAAAAAACTCGTTAAAGCGCTGACTAAAAATTGTGTCCTTTTTGAAAGTAAAAAGTTATATGAAAATCAAGTATCGGCTTGGATTCCGACAGTTTTTAAGGAAAAAGGATTTGTAATTCACCCCAAAGCCACGCAAATGCTGGTTGAATTTTTAGGAACGGATTTAAGCCGAATACACAACGAAATAGAAAAACTCACATTAGTTGTTCCGAAGGGAACAGAAATAAGTCCAGAAATTATTGAAAAAAATATTGGAATAAGCAAGGATTTTAATAATTTCGAGCTTCGCAAAGCTATCGGTGAAAAAGACGAGTTCAAAGCAGTGCGTATTGTAAAATATTTTGCAGACAATCCCAAAGACAACCCCATTGTGGTTACATTAGGAACGCTCTACACTTTTTTTCAACAATTGCTCACCTATCACGGACTTTCAGAGCATTCTGACAAAAACGTGGCGACGGCTTTGAAAATAAACCCTTTTTTTGTGAAAGAGTATCACGCAGCAGCCCGTAACTATCCGATGAAAAAAGTGAGTGCTATCATTGCTGGGCTTCGCGATATTGATGTGAAAAGCAAGGGAGTAGGGGCGGTCAATGCTTCTCAAGCTGATTTATTAAAAGATTTGATTATTAATATTTTGAGAAGCTAAAAATCTTTCAAAAATGGATATAATATATTGAAAAATAATATCGTAAAAAATGTCAGAAACACCGAAAAATAGCAAACATACCTTCAAGCAACTTTATCACTTTGTGAAACCTTACCGCTTTATGTTTTTTTTCGTTGCCTTTCTTTCAGTGCTGGCGTCGGTACTTTCAACGGCACAACCTTACCTAATCAAAACTGCCATTGATGATTACATTGTTCCAAAAAATTATGGTGGATTGGTGCTGGTAACGTATGTTTTGATAGGGCTTTTACTTTTGGAGGTTCTTGTACAGTTTCTTTTTACGTATTTTGCAAGTTGGCTGGGACAGACCGTCATACGTGATATTCGCAAGCAACTTTTTGCACATCTTTTGCGTTTCAAAATGAAATATTATGACAAATCATCAGTAGGTTTGTTAGTTACGCGAGCTGTTAATGATATGGAACGCATTGGCGAAATTTTCAGTTCAGGATTATTTGAAATTGTGAGTGATTTGCTGAAAATGGTGGTTATAACTATTGTTATGTTTGTGATTGACTGGCGTTTAGCATTGATAAGTTATGTGATGATGCCTTTGATTCTTTATATGACTCGATGGTTTCAAAAATCAATGAAGTCGGCATTTGTGGAAGTACGAAAACAGGTAGCCAACTTAAATTCATTTGTGCAAGAACGTATTTCAGGAATCAAAATTGTACAACTTTTTACACAAGAGAAGCAAGAATTTGAAAAGTTCAAAGAAATCAACGAAAAACATAAAAAAGGTTGGCTTAGAACTATTTGGTACAACTCTATTTTCTTTCCTGTGGGAGATTTGGCAGTTTCAATCACCATCGCCTTAATAGTTTGGTTTGGCGGATTTAATGCTATTGCTAACAATACGTTTGATTTGGGAATAATTTTCTTATTCATTCAACTGACCCAGATGCTTTTTCGTCCGCTCAGGCATATTGCCGATAAATTTAATACGCTACAAATGGGAGTCATCGCTTCACAGCGTGTATTTACGATTTTAGACACTACGGACGACCTTGAAACCGAAGGAAATAAAGTGCTCACAGATGTTCAGGGAAATATTCGTTTTGAAGATGTGCGTTTTGAATATGTGGAAGGAGAAGAGATTCTGCACGGCATCAGTTTTGACGTAAAACAAGGAGAAACCGTAGCCATTGTTGGTGCTACGGGAGCAGGAAAAACAACGATAATCAATCTGTTAAATCGGTTTTATGACATTAAATCAGGAGGAATTTATATTGATGAAACTGATATCCGAACCTTGACTTTATCTTCGCTTCGTGAACATATTGCTGTGGTGCTGCAAGATGTGTTTCTATTTGCTGATAGTATTCTGAATAATATTACTTTAAAAAATCCTGCTATCACGGAAGAAGAGGTTGTTGAGGCAGCCAAAAGCATTGGCGTACACGACTTTTTG
>JBGYFE010000027.1:0-3391 GCA_041819925.1 Capnocytophaga sp. | reverse complement strand
CATAAATGACCCAATCTTTACTAAAGAAAGTCAAAAAATATAGATATTTTAGAGTTTAATTATGAAAAATTGTTTATGTATAAATCATTGATAATCATACAAAAAACTCATCTAAAAATACACACAGAATGTAAATATATAAATCAATCTTTTTATTAATACGCAGTAATTTGAAGAAGCTCAATATTTTATGTTTATTATAAAAAGGCAAGAGTTACAACGAAATTATCTTCGTTGTAACTCTTTTAGATCTGTAACAAACAAATGATTACACAATTTTCAAACCTTTTACACCGAAACGTTGTATTCTCGCAAAGCGTCATTCAGTGATGTTTTTTTATCGGTTGAAGCCTTTCGTTTACCAATAATTAAAGCGCAAGGCACTTGAAATTCACCAGCAGCAAATTTTTTGGGGTGACTTCCTGGTATAACTACCGAACGTTCAGGAACATACCCTTTAAGTTCCACAGGAGTTTCGCCTGTAACATCTATGATTTTGGTTGACGCCGTAAGCACTACGTTTGCTCCCAAAACAGCTTCTTTTTCAACTCTAACACCTTCAACCACAATGCAACGCGACCCGATGAAAGCACCATCTTCGATAATTACGGGAGCGGCTTGCAAAGGCTCTAAAACACCCCCAATGCCTACACCGCCACTCAAATGCACATTTTTCCCAATTTGAGCGCAACTTCCCACAGTAGCCCACGTATCGACCATTGTTCCTTCATCTACGTATGAGCCAATGTTCACATAGCTCGGCATCAAAATAACGCCTTTTGAAATATACGCACCGTGTCGTGCTACTGCATTAGGAACCACACGAATGCCTTTTTCTTCATAATTTCGTTTTAACGGAATTTTGTCGTGATACTCAAAAATTCCCGCTTCAAGGGTTTCCATTTGCTGAATCGGAAAGTAGAGCACCACCGCCTTTTTTACCCATTCATTCACTTGCCAGCCGTTTTCAGTAGGTTCTGCCACCCGAAGTGTTCCACTGTCGAGTAAATCAATTACTTGGCGGATAGCGTGTTGTATATTTTCTTCTTTCAGAAGTTCGCGATTGTCCCACGCAGCTTCAATTTTTTCTCTTAATTCGGTCATTTTTATCTTTCTAATAATTCGTTATTAATATTTTAAAATACTGAAAATCGTATGATTACCTAATTTTTTCGTTCCTTCTAAGAAAGTAAGTTCTATTAAAAAATTAAGCTGTACGATGTTTCCTCCGAGGGCTTCTACCAACTTAACGGCAGCTTCCGCAGTGCCTCCTGTCGCCAAAACATCGTCGTGAATCAGCACGTTTTCTCCTTTTTTGATGGAATCGGAATGTATTTCAAGTTGGTCTTGCCCGTATTCCAAATCATAGGTTTGAGCGATAGTTTCAAACGGAAGTTTTCCTGGTTTGCGTACAGGAACAAAACCTGCATTCAAACTTTGAGCAAGCAACGTTCCGAAGAAAAAACCACGACTTTCCATTCCCACAACTTTGTCTATTTTCACCCCTTTTAGTTGTTCTAAAAATAAATTTAAGGCTTTTTTCATAGCCTCTGCATCAGAAAGAATGGGCGTAATATCCTTAAAAACAACGCCTTCTTTCGGAAAATCTTTAATATCTCTAATTTTATTCTTTAAATATGTTATATCGTCCATTTTACAATTATAAAATTCATACTATCGCTTTTGATTTTTCTGCACGAAAATAAATTCAAACACACAACTCTACGCCACTATTTTCAAAATAATGGTAACTTTTGAAGTTAAAACCAATCTAAAACGTAACGGAATTGATTTTTTTTTACTTTGATTTAAAAAACTTCGCGTTTTGAAAAGTGAAAATTACTTTCAATTTCCGCATTTTCATTACTATCCGAGCCGTGAACAGCGTTTTCTGTAACCGATTTGGCGTATTTTTTACGAATCGTTCCTTCGGCAGCATCAGCAGGATTGGTAGCACCTATTAATTTTCGGAAATCTTCCACAGCGTTTTCTTTTTCGAGTATGGCTGCCACGATAGGTCCTCTTGTCATAAAAGCTACCAAACTTTCAAAAAACGGGCGTTCTTTATGAATTGCGTAAAATATTTCGGCATCACGTTTGGTTAATTGGGTCATTTTTAGAGCTTTAATTTTGAATCCAGCTTCCGTGATTTGGTTAAGAATCGCTCCAACGTATCCGCTTTCAACCGCATCGGGTTTAATCATCGTAAGTGTTCTGTTTGTTGACATAAAAATAGTATTTTTTTATCTTTTTATTCGTTAATCTATTAAAAATCAATTCTTTTAGAAAGAATTACTTTTCTGAAAAGAAATTGTGATTGCACAAATATACGTATTTTTTGTCAAAAAAACTTGTTTGCTTGATAAAAGTGCGTATATTTGCACCGGCAAGTCCTACACGACCAGCTCCTGCAAAATCCTCCAGGGTGGGAACACAGCAAAGGTATGCGGTTGTAGCGGTGCGATGTAGGTAGCTTGCCTCTTTTTATTGGATTAAAGTCCTCTTTCTTTCAGAATTTGTTCGTAGGCTTGTTGTACTTGCTTGAACTTTTCTTCTGCTCCCTTTTTTATAGCTTCATCTTGTGTAATGACTCTGTCGGGGTGGTATTTTTTTGCCATTTCACGATAGGCTTTTTTCACTTCGGCATCAGTGGCATTTCGGTCAATTTCCAAAATGGTGTACGCATCACGAATGCTTTCTGTTTGGTTTTGCACAAACATCGCTTTGATGCTTTCAAAATCACTATGTGAAATTGCAAAATATTGCGCTATTTCCTGAATTTGGTGTATCTCATCGGCACTGACTATCCCATCGGCTTTGGCTATTCCGAAAAGAAAATGCAGAATTTGCAAACGAGTTTCGTAAGGCGTGCGAGCTCGAAGGTACATACTAACTCTGTAAGCCGAAATCTCGCGTCCTTTGACAAGTTCGTTAAAGGTTCTGAAAATAGCATTGGCGCGGTCTTTTCCGTACATTTCCACGAACCGCATACGCACAAAATCCAATTCGGATTGGCTGACTTGCCCATTTGCTTTTATCACTAACGAACATAATGACAATAAATTAAGCTCAAAATCAGCCGGACTTACGTTCTGCGCTTGCCCTTCCTGATAAGGTGTATCAAAAAGAGTGCTTCCTGTTTTGACGGTCGTGTTTTTCAGCAAATAACCGACAAAAAAACCGATGATAGCACCCGGAAGGCGAAAAAATATATATCCCAAAATGGCTAATATCCACTGCATTTTTAATTTTTTTTTGCAAATATACACTTTTATATGTTCAAAAACATATTTTTCTTCTTTTCAAAAAAAACGAGCTTTTCAAAAAATGGATTATTGTTGAAAATATAATTAATAACTAATTTTTTTACTTTTTTAAGTACTGAAAATCT
>JBGYFE010000026.1:0-6002 GCA_041819925.1 Capnocytophaga sp. | reverse complement strand
TTCAAAAGAGCTATCAACTCTTCTCTACGAAGTTTATAGCGTTGCAAATTGCGTCTTGCGCCTCGTTTCAGCGTCCTATCTGCATTGGTAGAAATAGGTTTTCCTTTCTCAAAATTCGTTTTTTCATCTACTGTTAGAGGATTTACCCTTACTCCCAACTCTACAATTTCTGATTGCTCCAAACTATTTTGAGCTTCTTTCACATAAGCCCAACCAATGCTATTTGACCCTAAATCAAGACCTAAGATATGTTTCATAATATTTATATTTTATGACCGCAAGTTACATTTTTTTTAAATAAAAACAAAATTTTTATTAAAATATTTTTTTCATTAAATATTTCTTCGTACCTTTGTCCCATCTTTTTGAAAGATTGTCACAATAAGGATTATTCCGTTGTGAAAACATTTGGGTTGCCTCTTGTCCATAATCAGGAGGCTTTTTTATATCGTTAAAAACAATGTTAATATCAGTAGAAAATATAAGTTTTTAAGTAAAAACTAAACTAATTTTTTATAATTCTCATAGTGAAAGAGCTGTTTGTTTTTTTTGAAAATTTTAAGATAAAGATTTAGTAACAGAACTCATTTCATTGATTTTATTTATTTTGCGTTGTAACTCAACTATGCAGAGATACAAACTATTTACAAGTTGACAAAAAAACTTTACCTTTGCACCAAAATTCTCAAAGGACATCATCATTATATATCGGTTGTTGAAATTTTTTTTCAAGTGTAAATAGTTCGTTATGAAGTTTTTATCTTCGTTACTTGGGTTTATTTTAGGAATGGGAGTTATTTTTTCACAGGAGCAACGCCCCATTTCCACAGCTTTTCCTTTTTTATTGCTCAGCACCGACGCCATTGCTTCGGGTAAGGGCGATGTGGGAGTAGCTTCAACCCCCGACGTATTCTCGCAACATTGGAATGCCTCTAAATATGTTTTTGCAAAGGAAACATCGGCTGTCGCAATGGCATATACTCCCTATCTAAACCGAATGGTTCAAGATATTTTTATTGGAAACCTTACGTATTATCAAAAAACACATCGGAGTGCTTGGGCGGGTAGTTTGAATTATTTTAATATTGGAAATGTAACCTTAACCCGAAGTTTTGGTAGTGAAGCCTATATTTTGGGCGATTTTCGTCCGTCTGAGTTTACTTTTGACCTTTCGTATAGCCTGCTGTTAAGCTCTCATTATGCAATGGGCATTACCGCTCGTTATCTAAATTCCAATCTACGACTTCCAATAGAGGAAAGCAACGTGGCAAGAGGATTAGCTTTTGATATTTCAGGATTTTATACTTCCAAAGAGCATATTATTGGCAATTATTTTGGAAAATACACGTGGGGATTTCAAATTTCAAATGTTGGGAACAAAATACAATATGAAAAATTAGGTCAGACTTTTTTCTTACCAACCAATCTTAAATTGGGAGCGGGTTACCACCTGCAAACGGACAGCTATAATCACTTTCAGTTCCTTTTGGAAATGAATAAACTCCTCGTTCCGTCTCCTGCTCAATATGGTTTTAATGACACCAATGGCAATGGCATTCAAGACCCTTCTGAACCTACTGAAATTGTAGCAGGAAAAACCTCTGATGTTGATTTTCTGCAAGGCATCTTTCAATCGTTCAGTGATGCTCCTAATGGCTTTTCGGAAGAATTACAAGAAATTTCTTGGGCATTAGGATTTGAATACACTTATAACGAAGCCTTATTTTTACGAACAGGTTATTTCAATCAGCATAAAAATAAGGGCGACAGAAAATATTTGACCTTAGGGACAGGGTTTCGGGTAAAATCGTGGCAGCTGGATTTTTCTTATTTATTTTCAACGGCAAAAACCTATAATCCGTTAAGTTCTTCTTTGAGAATTGCTCTGCAACATCATTTTTAGCATACTAACTTTGCCAAAGTTTGAAACCAAAATTTGAAACTTTGACAAAGTTCAGAGCTATAAAGAAGCCTTTTAATCCTCTTTTTGTGATTACTTTAAAACCAATTAATACGCATAAAAATACGGAATTTCAGAGGTCATTTCTCCATTAGGCAAACGATATTTGAGCGTTGCTTTGTATTTCTTTTCAGGAATTATAGGAAATGTTTTTTCCATAAATTCCTGCTCCAAATTAGTAAAAACTCCACTTCCGACGTGTTTATTAGCAAGATAATTGCTTAGCTTTGTCCAATCTTTTTTGTAATAAATAAAGACATCATATCGGTATGGAAACACCCTTTTGAGTAAAGGATTATAGGTTTGGTTCGACAGATTTTCGATATATGGCGTGAAAATCGTCAATGCTTCTTTTGGAGGAAAACCAATATGGGCATCTACTTTTTCTCTTTCTAATACATTTAAGATTTGCGAATTGGTATACAGATACTTCTTGAAAACAGCATCATAAGCATCTTCCAAAAGAGCTTCGGCGTATATCAGCGGTTTTTCGTCGGTATAAGACGTTCCTAAAAGTTCTGCAATTTCAAAGGGTTCATCGGTGTTCATATTGTTTTGCAGTAAAACCACATCGGAAGATTCCTTTATCCAAAGTTTACGTTGCACATTAAAGGCATTGACTTTTTGCTTCAACGTTTTGTAACGGCTCGTTTTGAAAGAATATGTAAGCCGCTCGAAACTTCTATCTTTTACAGAGGCTTCGGCTTTACGACTTCGGATAGTAGCGGTGGTTTCTGCTTCGCCACCATCGTAACCACTTTGGGTTTCTTCGTCTTTTGAAACGGAAGTTGCTATTTGCTTGCTTGTAGTTTTATTTTTACTGAAACTCACAATCGAAAGTGTGTATTGACTTTGCGTAGCAAGTTTCGGAACGGAGTAGCTAATCAGTTGTTTCCCTGCATCGTAATTAGGTTTTACAGAGGTTTTTTGTCCGTTTTCGTCCGTTAAGTACAGTACGGTATCCCAATTGTCCGTTTCAAACAAATAGGCTTGCCCTTGTTTGAGTTGAATGAATGCATTTTTGCTTTCATCTGTGAAATAATTCTTTTGGTCAAGCACTGGATACGCATACCGAATGTTTTTATTAGGAATGTATTCAGGAGCTATTCCTGTGGTGAAAGTGCGTTCTTCGGTTTCCACTGCTTTTTTACCATCAACCATAACGGTTTGGTACGTTCCGCCTTTAAGTTCCTGAAAACTAACCTGAACCGTAGCTTTGTACTGAGTGGAAGAAGGAAGCGTTTCGGTAGGGATAAAATTCAACACATCGTTAGTTTTTCCGAAATTCAATGTTCCTTCTATGAGTTTTCCTTTGGGGTCAGTGAGTTCAAATTTTTCAAGTTTTACGATATAGGTATGGTCTCCGTCATCTTCGGGAATGACAATGGGTTTATCAATTTCCAGATTAAAACTCGCCTGCGGAGCGATAAATACATCTACATTATTGGTTTTGTCGGAAGGCGACACATCTGAAATAATTTTCATACCACCAAGTACTTCATTGCTTGCAATTTCACATTGTTCTCCAAACTCCATTTTCAGACGGAAACGTCCTTTAACAAGTCCGCCCAACACGTTGTAATATCCACCCAAATAGCCTCTTGTCCAGAACGGATTGGGTCCTGAACCTTGCAAAATGGCAGCGACACCTGCTTTGAGTATAGGAATATTTTTGCGAACAAAGAATAGTTTTATCTTTATTCCCAATTCACCTTGTAAATAGACGTATGTTTGTCCGTTAGCATACCAACCGTTAATTCCTAACTCTCCACTTCGGTTTTTGCATTGTACTTTTTCGTAATTTTTGAGCATCATATCCGCTCCCAAGCCTGCGGCAAATCGGGCGTAAATGAAACCAGCATTGATGTCGCCCGTATCAAAGTTCAAATGTGCACCGAAGGCAAAGCCTGTCCCTGCTCCCAGCTGATTTAAACTTTGCATATATCCCAGTGCATCAGGAGATAAACCTAAAATTTCCGCTACTTTGGCAGGAGGTTGAGGTGCTTCATACACTTTTGTTCCTACCATAAAATAGCTCTGTGCTTCCAAACTTAAATTTCCAAAACCAACTCGCAATCCCATCATTTCACGCGAAGTACCGATGTGGATATACCAATCTTTTGGGTCAATGTGAATTACGGCACGTCCCGCCAATCCGTTGTCTCCCGTACCTTTGATGATGCCTCCTGCTACATTGATATAGGTTTCCATATTGGCGTGAAATGCTTTTTGAGCAAAATCATAACTCATTGACATTCGGGCGTAAATAGGAGCGTCTTTTACCTTATCACTTTTGTCTAATGCGATATTTACTTCTTTGGGCGTGTTGGAATTATCGGTGGCCAAAACATTGACTACTTTATCTGCTTTTTCAAATTTATCCATATCCACCAATTGATTTACCTGAGAAGAAAAACCCTCTTGTAAGGTCTGGAAAGGATTACTAAGTTTACTTTGTAAAGCATACATAATGGCTGCTTCTCCATCAATTCCAATGCGAGAAAGCCCTCCGTTACGATTGGTTTGAACGCTGAGCACAGCTATGAATGAAGCTACTTTTTCGCTTTGAAAAGCTCCTAAAACACCTGCTTTTAAACCTAAACCCATCGTTTCATCAGGGATAAAATCAAAAGCTCTTTTAACACCGATAGACGTACTTTCTTTGGTAACTTTCGCCATTGTGTCGCCTTTGGGTTTCATACGATAATATGCTCCACCAATAAATCCGGTAATGGTTACAAACGAAGCTGGAATGTGTAGCCCGTCCACCGAAGCATCAAAACCCCAATATCGGAATTCACGACAACCAAAAACAGCACTGGCTTCCAACTCTATGGAAGGCTTTTCGATGGCCACGTTCAGCATTGCCTTAAATCCGTTTCCATAGGTAGGGTCGTTTTTCATCAATTTTAATCGTCCTGAAACGGTTGCTACGGTAACATCTACGTTGTTCAAAGCGAGTTCCGTAATGTCAAAACCATCATATTTCCAACGTGCATTTTCTCTTTTGGCACTGACTCTAAATCCGCCTTCCGCCGAAAATTTTTTCTCTTGCAATCCTACTTGAATATTGAAATTTAAGTTCGCGTTATTTCCTTGAAAATAAACAGAAACATCATTGATACTCACAGGAAAGTTCGCCAGTTGTTGCTTGCCCTCTGCTCCAAAATAGGCTGCGGAAATATAAGGAGCTTCGGTTTGAAGGGTGAATTGGCGAAATGTAATTCCGTCAAATTGATAGAGATTATCGTCCCCTTCTTCTTTCTCTCGTAAAGTCATTCTACCATCAAGCACCACTTTGGGAAGAAATTTTTTGTCTTTCACCTGCAATTCCACGTATGAAGAAGGTTCTATGGAGGCTTTGGCTTTCCATAAATCAAAACAAATAGAATCCAAAGACGATGCTTTTAGCATATAGTCATCATCGGTAAAAGCTCCTGCGAAACGAATGCCTTTATCGTTTGTTTTTTTCGGTTTGTTAGCAGAAGTAACTTCTTTGTTTTCATCGTTTTCTGTTGAGTTTTTAGTATTTTCAGCATTTTTAACATCATCAACTGACTGAATTGGAAGTAAAATACTGCCCGAAAGCGCTCCACCTGTTATTTTGGAAGCCATAAAATCAGCTTGGATAAGGTCTAAATTATATCGCCACGCATTTTCACCTCCTGCGGTAGTTCCTTCGTAATTACTGATTAAATTTTCGACCGAAAAACTCCCCGAAATACCATAAGAATCCAAAATAAATCGTTCCGCCGTAAAACTCACGCGTTTATCAGATTTTTTAAACTCATCAGGCAAGGTGATTTTTAGTTTTCCCATATAAAAACCTCGCCAAGAAACAGGTTCTGCCACCAGATACGCTTCGTATCCCTTAGGGAAAAACATTTCTGATGCGTTATCTGTATCGCTCATATCTAATATCACATCTTCTGCCTGAAAAACAAATGCGCCTTTGTTCGCGTTTGAAACCTGCTTGGTAATGGCAAAAGGAGGTAGGGAAATTTTTAGCAAGAGGTTGTTCCAATGGTCGGCTTTTACAGCT
>JBGYFE010000025.1:0-6324 GCA_041819925.1 Capnocytophaga sp. | reverse complement strand
CTGAGAGGAACGACAAAAATAATACTTTTTTCTGAAATATTTAAGATTTTTTCAACTTTTGTATGAAATTATTTTTTCTACCTTTGCAAATTAAGACGGAAGGTGTTTTTCTTGCATCTTTATATTTTTTTGATAAAGTTATGAAATACAGAATTTTAGCATTTGTAGCAAGTTTACCAATGGTTGTTTTGGCTCAGGAAACTCTTCCTCTTTCCGTGCGCCAGAAAGTAGAACTAACTCAAAAGTCGTGGGTCAAAGAAACTCCCTTTGAAAAGGTAGAAGTAGCCAATGTTGGCAATGAAATTAATGCGTTGAGTATAAATAGTATGAACAGTTCTGAAATGGTTATTGCACCTGATTCAGGAGGTTTGTGGTATAGTCAAAACGGAGGAGAAACTTTTGAGCCTTTATTTGAAAATCAACCTACACAACAAATTAATGCCTTAGATGTTGAATGGAAAACAGGTGTAATTTGGGTGGGAACACC
Source organism: Capnocytophaga sp. (assembly GCA_041819925.1). Lineage (GTDB taxonomy): Bacteria > Bacteroidota > Bacteroidia > Flavobacteriales > Flavobacteriaceae > Capnocytophaga. The sequence goes on along the minus strand of JBGYFE010000025.1, from coordinate 5,837 downwards.
TTACGGGCTTTTTGCTTCTCTTGATAAGGGTAAAACGTGGAATTTCAGCGGATTATCCTCTGTGAAAAATATCAAATCTATTTTTATCAATCCTAAAAACGTAGAGGAAGTTGTAGTAGGTGTTTTGGGAAATCAATTTAGTGCCGATGAAAAGCGAGGTATTTTTAAAACTACGGACGGAGGAAAAACGTGGCAACATAAACTTTTCATAGGTACACGAGCAGGTGTCGAACAAATGGTTGCAACTGCTGATGCAGGCACGCTTTACGCTTCGATTTGGCAAGTTGAAGATACTTATTGGGAATCAGTTCCTTATGGAAGTTTGAGTAGCATATATAAAAGTGTCGATAGGGGGGAGAGTTGGCAGAAAATCACACAAACGAATGGTTTTTTGAGCGGAAATTTTATTGGAAAGATTGGGTTGGCTGTTTACGATAAAAACACGGTATATGCTGTTGTTGACAATCGTTCGGCAAAACAAAGAAATACCGTTTCAAAAAGTATTGAAAAAACAACATCGATTCATTTGTCAGAACGAGATTTTGAAACGATGAGTAAGGCTGATTTTTTGAATTTGGACAATAATAAACTCAACGCTTTTTTGCATATTGTGGGGCAAAATGAAAAATATACGGCTCAAAATCTGAAAAATATGATTTCAGCAGACATTATTTCGCCCGCAAAACTTATGCCTTTTTTAGGTATTAAATCTCAAGAGATTATAGGAGCAGAAGTATATGTGAGCAATGATGGAGGTAATTTTTGGATGAAAACGCATACTCAACCATTGAACGATGTCTTTTATCAAAGCGGGAAAAAATTTGCAAGTATAGCCGTAAATCCAAACAATAAAAATCATATTTTCATTGGCGGTTATCCACTTTTGGAATCCGTTGACGGTGGAAAATCGTGGAGAAATAAATATTTAGTTTCTCTGCAAGAAGGATTTTATCAGATTCGATATCAGTCAAATACAATTTTTGCAACCACCAAAAAAGGATTGGTAGTTTCCTATGATAATGGCAAGAATTGGGCGATAAAAAACATACCGCAATCCGCGTCGTTTAGCAAAATTGCTTTTGATAAGAGCAAAAATGCACTTTATTTAGCTGGTAAACAGGGTATTTTGATGAAAAATAGCTCTCAATGGAATAAAATTTTACCACAATCACAAGTTGTTTTAGGAAATAAACTCTATATAGGCGATAAAAATGGTATTTTCTATGATTACGATAGCGAAAAAAATGTTTTAAATCCGTTAGGGTCAATGTATTTTTCCGAGTATAAAGCTCCTTTACGATTTGCTGAGCAAACTCCTTTGATAGTTTCACCACAGAATAACGATATTTTATATGCTGGAAGTAATAAATTGCATATTTCAATGGATAAAGGCAAAAATTGGCGTACCATTTCCGAAGATTTAACCAATGGCGACAAAAAAGGCAATAAAGCCTACGGAACAATTTCAGCCATTGCGGAATCACCTTTCCTTTTCGGATTGATTTACACAGGAAGTGATGACGGAATGATACACGTTTCAGAAAACGGAGGTGTTTCGTGGCAAAAAATTTACAATGCTTTTCCAAATCCGTTGAAAGTCAATAATTTATTGGCATCAAAGCACAATCGCCAGCGTGTCATCGCTACATTAAGCAGTGTAGACAAAAACAATCACGAGCCTTTTCTGTTTTTGAGTAACGACTTAGGGAAAACTTGGACAGAAATTCGTGCTGATTTGCCCGAAAATAGAATTAACATAGTCAGAGAAGACCCCAAAAATGAACAAATTTTGTATGTAGGCACTGAAAATGGTTTGTATGTTTCGTTTAATTTGGGCGAAAGTTGGCAACCTTTTGCAAAAAATCTGCCCGAAGCGAGTATTTTAGATATTTATATTGATGAAAATAATGGGGAAATGCTCGTTTCAGTTGCTGGACACGGAATTTACAAAACTTCGGTGGAAATAATGCAACAATTGCGTGTAGCGATTACCTCACAAGATTTTTATCCGCTGCAAGAAACTATTCGCATACCATATTCGTCAGATTGGGGGAACACGTGGAGTGAATGGGTCAAGTCGCAATCTCCTGAAATTCAATTACACGGATTTGCTGCCAAAGAAGGAGTGGACGTAAACATAAAAATTATGAAAGGAAAAGTAACTTTACAATCGTTCACACATAAAACCAACCAAGGTTTCAACTATATTCCGTATGATTTAACGATTTCAAATGTTGGAAAGGTAATGTATGAGAAAAGTTTGCAAAAGTTATTCTTAACAAGTGCCACTGATGGCAAGTTTTATCTTCCAAAAGGAAAATATAAAGTGATTTTCAATATTGGTAATGGTTTTGAAGAGGAAAGGGATTTGGAGATTTATTGATTGTGTTCAATTAAGACAAAAATACACCTACAAAAAACTCCGCTGACAAACCAGCGGAGTTTTTTAGTTTTTGTTTATTTTTTATAATTCTTCCAATCGGTTGGAGCATTGAAAGCAATGGTTATTTTATAGCCTTTTCTTCCGTAGTAATAAACCATTTTAATTTTGGGTGTATTTTTGGCTTTGCTACTATCCTCTGATTTTAACACAAGGCTCACACCTCCATTTTCGTGAAGCACTTCGGTTGGAGGGTTGTTGTTCCAATCAATCGTAGCGTCAACCACACTTAAATCTGAAATAAATTCCTCGTACGAGTTCATTATTTTATACAATTTGGGACTGGCATCGGTGTTTTCGATTGCCATTCGGTACGGACTTTTGGTGGGTTGCAATTCCGTGAATTTCGGATAGAAATAATCAAACACTTTTTTGTAGTCTCCCTCTACGGCATTTTTGTCATCTTCCCCCAACGGAAATATTTCAATTCTTTCTACTCCTTTATAAGGTTCATACGGGCGCTTATCCAAATCGAAAACGTCTGCAATTGTTACCCGAATTCGGTATTTTTTGAAAGGCGTATTGGCTCCGTCAACGAAATAGACAATCCACAAGCCATCATCTTTGAATGTAACGTTGGCTTCTTGTAGTTTGGCGATAAATTCATCTTTGGGCATTGTGATGTAATGATTTAATGTCCAAGCATTTAACACATTCAATGGTTGAGGCGTGTTGGTGGTTTGTTCTGGCTCTTGCGGAATTTCGGTAGTGCTTTCTTTTTGACAAGAAGCTACTATAAATAAAATTGCGACTGCTAAAATATATATTTTTTTCATTCTTAAATCTATTTTAAAAGTTTTACATCCAATATGTTACGCTGTCATCGTGTCCTCCCGATTTGTAAAGGTCAGCTTTGATTTCTTCGGTAGTTTTTCCGAAATAATCTGCCAAATCTTGTATGTATCGGTCAAAATCGCTGGCATCACTATTGGTTTCGGTGATAATGCAAACAGGAAGCGACGCCAAAAAGTCCGTAGTACTTCGCCCTATAATGTCCCACGAAGGCTCTGAAAATGACAGTGTTTTTGTTTTGTCGCCATTGATGTATTTATCCCCGCGTGTAACGTGCCGTAGTTGAACTTCTAAATCAAATTGAGCGTATGCTTTTTTAGGTTTGAAATATCCTTTAAGTCCGAGAGGGTCGCCAGTTAGCACGGAACGTCCTTTGGTAGGGTCGTTAGGATTTATCGGAAAATCTTTTTGTAAGTATTCCGGATTGGTGTCTCGATACACATAATCAAGCACATCACGCGTCAAAGCTCCGACACTTTCAGGCGAAGATTGTGCTTTTTCACTTTTGTTCGTTTTGTAATTTTTATATTGCCCCAAAGTGAAAAAATGTTGATGAATTGGCAACATTTCGGCAGTGGTGAATTCAGCATTCATACGTTCGCCTTTGATGTTGTAATACACAATTTCCATTGCATAACTCCAACCTGCAACCATCAAAATAGGCTCTTCTCCTAATTCAATAATTTCGCCCGTTGAGCTATCCTTTTGGCTGGATTTCAGTATTTTACCATCGCCATTTTTGCGTACCCAATTTTTGGTGGCAGGGTCTAATTCAAAAATAAATTTCTGAATAGGGAAAATATCGCTTATCGGATTTCCGTGAAAACCATCGCCGTGCAAATGTCCTCTACGGATAACAAACTCTACTTTGGCAGGGTCTTCGTGTCCTTTGCCTTCTCGCTCGTCAGTGGGTGTAGGTGCATCTTTTGAGCAACCGCCCAATATTACTAATAAGGTTACTAAAAAACTGAATTTTAAAAATTTTGTCATTTTTGTTGGTTTGTTTTCGTTATAATTACTAAAAAATATGTTTACATCCACACTTGGCTGGATTCAGTGTCAACACTGCCTTCTAACAAAGCGTCTAAATCGGCTTCTGCCTCTTCTTTGGTAATGCCAAATTCATCAATCATATCTTGAACCGTTACGCTTTCATTTAATCGGTCGGTATAAATACGTATCGGAATGCTTACTTGAAAATCTGCAGGAGCGATACTAACACTTGGTAATTGATTGAATGCACGAGCTGTTCCGTTTGTAAGTTTATTTCCTGATAAGAAATGAGCCAACGAAATTTTTAGGTTAAAACTCAAATAATTTTGTTTCACCTCAAAATATCCTTTCAATCCGATAGGGTCATCGGTTAATAGCTTTACGTTTGGAGTTGCAGTTGCACTACGATAATATTGATTTTCTGGATTGGTGTCTCGATATTTGTAGTTTGCAATTGAATTAACATCAGCAGGAATTGTTCCTGTTTTTATAGTAGTTACATCTGTAAATTGGAAAAAATGTTGATGTGATGCCGATTCTTCAAGTATTTCACTGTTAATACGTTCATTATTAGCATTGTAATACACAATTTCAAGCCCATAAAAAGATGACTGCCTCCAACGAATTGGAGTGGTGCTTGAAGCTACCCACGAACCGTTTTCCAACGTAAATGTTACTTTTTGCTGACTTTTCAAATATGTAACACCTTCATACGTAGGGTCTCCGTGAAAAGAAGAACCGTGAGTGTGCCCTTCTGTGAAGATAAATTCCACTTTTGAGAACTCTAATTCGTGGTCGTGATTATGTTCATCGTGATTGTGTTCGTCTTTGCTACATCCAACAAAAGCGATTGTAGCTACTAAAAATATCGATTTTAAAAAATTTTTCATTGTTGATTTCATTTGAAAGTTATTAATTAATTTAAGATTTGAATAGGTAAAACAACATCTAAATCCGATGCAAAGAAATTAGCACTCGGAAGTACGTTGTATTTCTGAACCTCTCCGTTTTTCAACTTGTTAAAACCTCGGTCTGCACCCATAAAATGCGCCAATGTGATTCGTAAATTGAAAGTTAAATTGTTTTTCTTGACATAAAAAACGCCTTTCAGCCCGATAGGGTCATCAGCCGTAGGATTTTGACTGTCCCACGTACGTTTTCGTAAACTGACCCCATTTTCGTCTAAATACCCACTTTCAGGATTGGTATCTTGATAGGTGTACGTCAAATATTCGTCCATTTCTGTCGCTGTTTTGTTTTCCATTCGGAAGAAATGTTGGTGAATAGGCGCCATCTCAGGAGTTACAAATTCGTGATTCATACGCTCATTTTGAGTGTTATAATAAACGATTTCAAGTAGATAGTATTTTCCCATTTCCCATTGAAAACTACTTCCTTCCATCACAAGTCCGCTATCGCCTTTTTCTGTGAAAGTTACTTTTTGAACGTTATTAGTTCGAACGTAAATGCCGCTATTGTTTTCCACTTCTAACGAGAAAACCTCTATTTTTGAGGCGCTATCGTGTCCTTTGTCTTCTTGCTCATTTGTAGGTGTAGGCGCATCTTTTGAGCAACCTATCAACGCAAATAAGGTCAGTAACAAACTGATTTT
>JBGYFE010000024.1:0-4771 GCA_041819925.1 Capnocytophaga sp. | reverse complement strand
TTGTTCTGAAATTCGACGTAAAATTTGGTCATTGTAACTATCTGATAAATAATGTGTCAAGTATTTTTGTTCACTTACTGTTGCTTGTTGCGGATTTTTCAGATTGTGGACTAAATTTTGATTACCTCCCTCGTGTGCTGTTGGAATTAAGATGAATGCGAGTAGCTCTTTTTTGTTTTTAGGATTTCGGTTGAGAGCCCCCAAGGCGTCAATGAACACATCAATTCCTTTGTTTCTGAACTCATATCTTCCACTGATTGCCACCATTTTAACTTCCTCATTCACAGCGTGTCCAATGAGTGCCTGTGCCACTTTATGAAGTTGTTTTTTAGCATCTTTTCGTTTTTTATCAAATGTTTTGGCGGCTGGCACAAAACTATCTTCAAATCCGTTAGGAGTAATGACGTCTGTTTTTCGGTCTAAAAAATGAAGAGCTTCCAACGCTGTCAATTCACTTACGGTTGTGAAGCAATCGGTTCGTTTGGCAGCGGCTTTTTCCAAAAAATGCTTGTGTTGCACCCCAAAACGATATGCCATTTCTTCTGGATTATATCCTTTCATATTGTCATAAAGTGGATAACCATTTCCTGCGATGGAACGCCCTACCACAGTGGCGTGTGTGGTGAAGACAGAACCTACTTTCGGCATTTTATCTTCGATATAAAGCAACCCACTACCCGTCATCCACTCGTGAAAATGGCAAATTACATTCTCACGTGAAGCTGTGTTGAATTTCACAAAACTTTCAATAACCTTAGCAGAAGCATATCCGAAAAGCACCGACTCAATGTAATCCCACGAACTGTTGAGTGAATCCAATTTATAGGTATCCCAATAGTAACGCAAAATTTCGTTTTTATAGCTGACGTAATGTGAAAAATCAACCAAAATCACAATCGGATTACCTGCAATGTACCAATTTCCGACGCGAACCCGCAATCCCTCGCTTTCAGCTTTCGCCTTCCACGATTTGAACAATTCCTTACTTTCAACAAACTCCTTATTCTCAGTGTGTTGCCATATATCTGGACCTATGAGAATGTATTTGTTCTTGAATTTTTTAGTGATACTCAATGCTTTAGTGGAAATTACGGTATGAATACCTCCCACTTTGTTGCATACCTCCCAACTTGTTTCAAAAACATAATCAGGATTTAGTGTTGTCTTTTTTGTTGGCATAATTTAATGAATATATTATTTCTTTTTTAGTAAAAAACACTGAAAATTAAAAACTTACAGCAAATTAAATCTTCTTTTTTTTATACTTTTACAAGTCCTTCTCCGAAAAGGTAAAGGTACAAATTTATATTATTCTACACAAACATACAAATCGGTTTTTAAAACAGATCCTAAAAATTTAACATCTTTTATGCTCAAACAAAATTGGGAACGACAAAAAAAAACAAAAACCACAGCTTTCACTGTGGCTTTCGCAATTCCTAATCCTTAAAAATATGAAAAATTTCCTCTATGAAGAAGATCTCGTGGTACCTCCAGGAATCGAACCAGGGACACAAGGATTTTCAGTCCTTTGCTCTACCAACTGAGCTAAGGTACCAGTTGTTTTGCTTTGCGAGTGCAAATATAGAAACTTTTTTTTAACTGACAAAAAAAAACAATGTGTTTTTATAATGATTTTTTTGAAAAACAACACAAAAAATTGATAATCAGAAAAATAATTTTGAAAAAAAATCTGTTGGAAATCGCAATTCTCCTCGTAGTTCTATTCCCTTTTGATATATTTCTGAAATAGGAACTTCTGCATCATCGGTTTCAAAAAAATAACTTCCATCAGGAATTTTTTTGAAAATAGCTTGTAAGTGTTCGTTAGTAAGTAAGGCTCTTCCAAAGGAAAGAATGAAACCATTTTGTAACAACATATCAGCAACAGCTTGATTTTTATGAAATCCGTGTAAAATCCAAGGCTGTTTCGGTCGGATTTTTTTCTTTATAGAGATTAGTTCGCTATATGCTTTTACACAATGAATTATCAAAGGCTTTTCTAATTTTTCAGATAAGCTGATATGTTTTTCAAATATTTCTTTCTGAAAATCAATATTTTCTGAAATATTTTTATCTAATCCGGATTCACCAATCGCCACGCAATTCGGGTGAAGCGACAGATTTTCAAGAATTTCCCATTGTGCTTTCCAATCGTTTAGATGCCACGGATGAATTCCAACCGAAAACCAATCGCTGGTTTTTGCCGTGAACGGGAATTGGTTCTGAATTACGATGACATTTTCTGATGATTTTTGTGTATGCGAATGTACGTCTAACAGTTTCATTCTCTGTTTTTTGAATCGATAATAATTGTTACGGGGCCATCATTGCATAGACTAACTTTCATATCTGCACCAAATTGTCCTGTACCTATTTTCTTTCCAAAATCAGTTTCAATTTGTTTTATGAATTGTTCATACAAAGGCACTGAAATATCGGGCTTTGCCGCTTTAATATAACTCGGTCGGTTGCCTTTTTTGGTTGAAGCGTGCAACGTAAATTGTGAAACAACAATAATTTCTCCATTTGTGTCCTTCACGGAAAGGTTCATCACTCCCTTTTCATCATCAAAAATCCGTAAATTGACAATTTTGGCAGAAATCCATTTAATATCTTCTTCATTGTCAGTTTCTTCAAACCCAACCAGAATTAGCATTCCTTTATTGATTTTTGAAAAAATGCTTCCGTCAATCGTAACAGAAGCCTCTAAAACTCTTTGTATGACTACTTTCATTTACTTTTTCGTTGTATTTGTTCTGTTGCAAAAATTTGCGTCCAATATTTTCCTTTTACAGCCACTGCCATTTCTGTTACGTACGGATTCATTATGTTGGCACAATGTCCTTCGCTTTTTATCCAAGAATCCATCACAGTTGCCTCATCGGGTTGTCCCACAGCAACGTTTTCAGCGTATGCTGTCCATTTATATCCCACTTTGTCAAGTCGTTGTTCAGGTTGTGAGCCATTACTTCCTTGGTGGCTTAGGAATTTTTTTCGGTGCATATCGTCGCTGTGTTTTTGGGCTACTTTTTCTAATTTATCGCTCCAAACCAAAGGCTTTACAGGCGGATAATATTTTTCTCCGCAGCTACAACCCTTTGTGCGATAATTATTTACAGCTTTCAGCAGCCAATCTTTATCAATTTGTTGTGCTACCGAATTTTGAAAAGAAGCTACAAAAATAAGAAAAATGAATATTTTCAAATATTTCATATAGTTTTTGATTTATTAGCATCGCGCAAAGTTGCACAAATAACTTGCCAAAGGCAAATTTATTTAGTACAAATCCAATGCTGTATTAAACGAAAGAAAATTAAAAAGGTTGGAAAGTTAGTAAAAAATGTTAAAAAAAAACTTACTACGCAAAAACATTGCGTTTTTATGTTGTAACTTTGCCTCGAAATTAAAAAATAAATCAATTATGGAGGCATTAAAAACAAAAAATCCGTATTTCAACACCTCTGGGCTTACTTCGTCAGAGGCTAACTATATCTGTGAACGCATCAAAGAGCGGCTCAAACCCATTCAAGATGCAGTGAGCCATATCCCAACACATACCGCAACTCTCGATGGTGAGAGACTTGATAAGTTTGCGAAAATTGAAAATATTGATACCAAGTTAACCCAAATAGGTTCATTATACGCCATTTCGGCTTACTTGCGGACTGCCATCAAGGAAAAAGATGACCGTTTGAATGAAATTTCTCAAAAAATAGTGGAAATTCGTCAAAAAGTAGAGCAAAAAGTAGATGAAATCGACTTTAAATCTCTTGAAAAGCTAAAAAAAGTAACTATTGACGACTTTTTAAAAACACTTCCACTGGAAGATGTCGTTAATTACAAAGAGTCCGAAGCCAAAGCAGCTCATATTGGAAAGTTTATTCATAATTTTGACACCATTCGAGAGGAAATCACCCAGAAAGAGCTCATTTCTTTCAAGGAAGTAGGGGAAAAAGTGTTCAAAATTCACAACATTCCACTGTATGAACTACAAGAATTGCAGAATCTGCAAGAAAATTTGTTGGCACAACACAGAAAATACGAAAGCGAAGTGAATTTTTACAAAGCTAAATTCCGAGAATTTGAAAATCAGTCGAAACTCCAATACGAGCAAGAGTTGTTACGATTATCACAACAACGACAAGATAAAATAAATCAGCTGGTTATTGAAAAAACTACTGAATTGACCCAAATTAAAGAAGAAATCGCTCAATTTAGGATTGTAATTCCCAATCGGTACAAAGCCGAAATTGACGAACTGTTAAAAAAATAAGGTTCAAACAATGAAAGAGCCGACCTATGACAGGCTTTCATTGCTTTGATTTAGAGTGATATAAAACGGATTTCATATTTTTTTGGTTACCATCTGACTATTCGCTCTGCACCCAATTTAACATTTTGCACGTAACCAATGTGCCGATTTGTTAAGACTTTATCCTTATCTTTGCCTTTGAGGGTGTGGAGGTCTTTATCATCATCTTAACCATTGACTGCGACCGTTTTGTATCACTCACTTTTTTTCAAATGGGTCGGATTTTCATTTTCTTTATCTTCTTCACTTTTAGGGATATGTCTCAAAAAAAGTGCAATATATTGAAATAAGTAAAGAAGGCAAAAATATTAACAAATTCAAACAATTCTATTTTTATGCTCGTAACAATTATTTCCGAAAGAAAACAGAACTCAAATAATTAGGTCTTCATTACTATTTTTTTATCCTCACCTCTTTTATTTTCTCACTTTTTTTCATACTTTTGCCCGATAAATA
>JBGYFE010000023.1:0-13487 GCA_041819925.1 Capnocytophaga sp. | reverse complement strand
GAATGTAACGTAATAAAATCGGATTGGCTCAAAACAGTTTCTCTTTCTACTGTTTTGAGGTTGAAAGTAACCTCTTGTCCGTCAAAAAATGAAAGCACAATTTCAGTTTCTTTCACAAAAGGGTCATACGCCAACACTTTCATTCCCAAACTAATAGCTATACGAGCGACCGTTTGCCCGATGCGACCAAAACCTATAATTCCGAGTGTTTTTCCATTTAGTTCCACTCCATTGGCATAGGCTTTTTTGAGTTGATTAAACTGAATATCTCCTTCCAAAGGCATATTCCTGTTTGCGTCGTGTAAGAAACGAACCCCTGAAAATAAATGAGCAAAAACCAATTCTGCAACTGAATTTGCCGATGAAGCTGGTGTGTTAATGACAAGTATTTTCTTCTGTTTAGCTGCTTCAACGTCAATATTATCCAAACCTACTCCTCCTCTTCCGATGAGTTTTAGGGACGGACAGACATTGATGATATCTGAACGAACTTCCGTTGCCGAACGAACCAACAAAACATCTATTTGGTGTTCATTAATATAATTAACTAATTGATTTTGAGCTACCTTAATTGTAAGTACTTCAAAACCATTGGCTTCTAACTGCTGTTTTCCTGCTTCGGAAATTCCGTCATTTGCAAGTATTTTCATTTTTATTCCATTTATGTTACAAGGGGCAAAAATAGGATTTTCTTTTGAAATTACAACTTTACCTCCAACAATTCCATAGCAGAAGTTTTTACGTACAATTTGTCGCAAACAGCAGGAAATAACACGGTTTCTCCTTGATTTACAAACAATTCTGTTTTTCCGTCAGAAACAGTTCCACTACCTTTCACACACATATAAATATGGAAAGAATCATCTGAACCGATTTCTTTTTCAAAATCTGATGACAATTTTAAGTAATTTGTAATGAAATACGGACAGTTTACCATTTTATTTGTCGTATTCTCTGATTTTGAATAACTTACCTTAAAATCATCTTTCTTTTCATAATCAATCGCATCAAGGGCTTGTTCTGTATGTAATTCACGTAAATTTCCGTTTTTATCTTTGCGATTGAAATCATAAACACGGTAGGTTATGTCGCTGGTCTGTTGAATTTCAGCAATAATTATACCTCCTCCGATGGCGTGTACTTTTCCTGTGTTGATGAAAAAAGTGTCGCCTTCGGTTACTTTTTCATAGTTCATTATGTCAGTAAGCGTCCCATTATCAAGGTGTTGCTGATATTCTTCTTTGGTAACATTTTTGTTAAAACCAACAATAAGCTCAGCTCCTTTATCAGCTTGCATTACGTACCACATTTCGGTTTTCCCGAAAGAATTATGTCTTTCTTTTGCCAAGGCATCGTTAGGATGTACCTGAATGGATAAATCTTCACGAGCATCAATAAATTTAATCAAAATAGGAAAATCTGCACCAAATTTTTCATAAACGTGCTTTCCTAAAAGCTCATTCGGATAGTGATTTATCAAATCCTGTAACGATTTTCCAGCAAATTCGCCATTAGCAACCACCGAAATATCGCCTTTCACTGCTGAAACCTCCCAACTTTCTCCCGTAATATCAGTTTCAATAGGTTTGTTAAACAATGTTTTTAACTTGGTTCCGCCCCAAAGGCGTTCTTTCAAAATGGGATTAAATTTTATTGGATACATACTGAATTAAATTTTTATATTTGATATCTACTTTTTTGAATTAAAAAACTCAAAATCCACTTATTAAAAGAATGAATTTTGAGTTTGGTTCTTATGAAACGACTTGTAGTCCTGATTTGTTTAATTTTTCTTCGGCGTACTCTTTGGTTACTACCAATTTCTTTTTGTTAGAACTTGGCAGTTCAAACATCGCATCGGTCAGAATGCTTTCACAAAGTGAACGCAACCCGCGAGCTCCAAGCCTGTATTCCATTGCTTTTTCAACAATAAAATCAAGAGCTTCTTCCTTGATTTCAAATTCAATACCATCCATTTCAAACAGTTTTACGTATTGTTTTATGATGGCATTTTTCGGCTCGGTCAAAATCATTCGCAGGGTCTGTTTGTCCAACGGATTCATATAGGTTAGCACAGGTAGTCGTCCGATGATTTCAGGTATCAAACCAAAATCTTTCAAATCCTTCGGAATGATGTACTGCATCAGATTTTTACGGTCAATTTGGTTATTTTTTGAGGAATTATATCCTACTGCTTGAAAATTTAACCGTTTGGAAATCACTCGTTCAATACCATCAAAAGCTCCACCAGCGATGAACAAAATATGTTCTGTATTAACTTCAATGTATTTTTGGTCGGGGTGCTTTCGTCCACCTTTTGGAGGTACATTTACGATAGAACCTTCCAGAAGTTTTAACAAAGCCTGTTGCACACCTTCCCCTGAAACGTCACGTGTAATTGACGGATTATCACTCTTGCGGGCGATTTTATCAATTTCATCAATAAAAACGATGCCTTTTTCTGCTTTGGCTACATCATAATCCGCTGCTTGTAACAAACGTGTCAAGATGCTTTCCACATCTTCTCCTACATAACCCGCTTCGGTCAAAACTGTAGCATCAACAATTGCTAACGGAACATTTAACAATTTCGCTATTGTTTTGGCAACCAAAGTTTTACCCGTTCCTGTTTCACCCACCATAATAACGTTGCTTTTCTGAATTTCAACATTATCATCGGTGTCGGGCTGTTGCAAACGTTTGTAGTGGTTGTACACTGCTACGGACAGAATTTTTTTCGTAAAATCCTGTCCTATAACATATTGATCAAGAAATGCTTTTATTTCCTGAGGTTTTTTTAGGGAAATTTCTTCTCCTGAAAAATGGTTTTTGTCACTTCTGAAATTGAGCTCTTCCAACAAAATTCCGTGTGCTTGCTCAATGCAATGATTACAAATTCGGGCATTCAACCCGTTTACAAGCAAGTCTGTTTCTGCCTCTGACCGTCCGCAAAACGAACAATAATTATCTTCCTGTTTTTTAGCCATTTTCTTACGCTTTTCTAACAAGCACTTCGTCAATCATTCCGTATTCTTTGGCTTCATCGGCTTTCATCCAATAGTCGCGCTCTGAATCTTTATAAACTCGTGAAAACGGTTGTTTTGAATGTTTCGCTATGATTTCATACAACTCATTTTTCAACTTCAACATTTCTTTAAGGTTGATTTCCATATCGGTAGCCACTCCCTGAGCTCCTCCCGAAGGTTGGTGTATCATCACGCGTGAATGTGGCAAAGCAGAACGTTTTCCTTCGGCTCCAGCGCATAAAAGCACTGCTCCCATTGAAGCTGCCATTCCTGTACAAATTGTTGCTACATCGGGTTTAATGAATTGCATCGTGTCATAAATTCCCAATCCTGCGTAAACGCTTCCTCCTGGGGAATTTACGTAAATTTGAATATCTTTTGAACTGTCAACACTTTCTAAAAAAAGAAGTTGTGCTGTTACGATGTTTGCGATATGGTCATCAATTGCCGTTCCTAAAAAGATAATTCTGTCCATCATTAAACGTGAAAAAACGTCCATTTGAGCTACATTCAATTGGCGTTCTTCCATAATATAAGGTGTCATACTTGCCACTATCTTATCGTAATACAAGCTGTTCACACCGTGTTTTTTAACGGCATATTTTTTAAATTCTTTTTTAAAATTCATAGGTTTTCGATTTTTTCAAATATTAATATCTCATTTACAGACAAATACCTTTGTCAAAGTTTTAAACTTTAACAAAGGTTATTGGATAATCTTTTTCCAAAAAACAGATTACTTTTCAGAAAAAGTTCTAATATCAAATTTTTATGGAACAGAAAACTAAACTTCTTCCGTTTTATATACTTCTTTTATGAACTCGTCAAAAGTAACCTTTTTAACGTTAAAGTTTACGTTTTCTTTATAGAAATCTAATAACTTACTGAAAATCAATTGTTGATTAATACGCTGCACTTCATCTCTGTTTTGCAAAATTTTGGTTGCAATATTTTCAACATAGCTTTCATCATCAACAGGCATTCCGTATTGAAGTAATTGATTTTTTACATACGTATTGGCGTAGTTTTTCAGTTCTTCAAACGTAGGCTGTAAGTTGTTTTCTGACAGTATTTTACCTTCAATTAATTGATAACGAAGCCCTTTCTCTGATTTTTCGTATTCTTCGTTGGCTTCCGTTTCTGTAAGTTCTTTTTCACCTGCTGTGCGTAACCATTTTTTCAAAAATTCCGAAGGCAAATCAAATTTAGTGTTTTCAACCAAATAGTCAGTTACTTCATTCAAGAAATGTTGGTTTGATTGTTCAGCGTATTGAAGTGCTGAATTTTCTCTGATTTTCTCACGCAACTCAGCCTCTGATGTAACCGTTCCAGCAGGGAACAATTTATCGAAAAGCTCTTGATTAAACTCTGCTTCTTCACGAACGTTAGCTTCTTCCAAAGTAAATGTTACTTCCACTTCCAAATGATGTGCCTCATCGTGCGAAACTTTCAAATAATGCATCAAATCGTGTGCATCATTAAATAATCCTTTGGTTTGGAGTTGGAATTGGTCGCCAATTTTCTTGCCTACGAATTTATTGCGACTTTCTTTGCTTACTTCTTCTAATTTAAAAGTCGCTTTATTGTCAATATTTTTCTCTTCATTAAAGAAAGTTCCTGTGATTTCAATATCGTCTTGGTCTAAAATTTCTCCTTTTGAAATCAACTTTCCGAATTGCTTACGGATTCGCTCTACTTGCTTATCAACTTGCTCATCTTCTACTGAAATCTCATAGCGTGTAATTCCATTTTTAGGTTTTAAATCCACTTCAAATGAAGGCGCTAACCCGATTTCAAACTCAAAAGAGAAGTTTTCGGCATTCCAATCAAAATCTTGTTTTTCTTTCGGAAGCGGATTTCCTAAAATATCTAATTTTTCATCAACAAGATATTTATTCAGCGAATCTTGCAATAATTTATTTACTTCATCAAACAAAATGGCTTTTCCATATTGTTTTTTAATCATTCCCACTGGCACGTGTCCTTTTCTAAAACCTGGAACATTTGCCGTTTTTCGGTAGTTAGCAATCACTTTTTCTACCTTATCTGCGTAATCTTCTTTTTCAATAACCACCGTAACTACGGCATTCAAAGCATCTATTTGCTCTTTTGTAATATTCATTTTTTAAAATATTTATATCTAAAATTTTGAGTTTGCAAAGGTAATATTTTATATGGAAACTAAAAAATTTTTTTTGATGAAGAAGTTTTTTGAAAGAAGTAATTTTAAAAAGAATAATAGTGAATTTGTAATTTTGAAACAAACACCTAATTTTCCCTATACTCAAAATCCTAAAAAAATAAAACCGTAACAGTTTTAAATTTTCTTCCGATAAAGGATTTTTTTTAGAAAAGAAATTATTTTAAACACATTTTTGAGTATATTCGCCACAAAAATAGCAAAGAAACTGAAAAACGAAAAATAAAAAATATTCTTTTTGGTTTCTATATCCTATTTTAATCATTGATTCACAATATATTACAATGAAAAATGACATAAAACTTTGTGTAGAAACGCTCAACAAAAAAGGAGTTATCCTCTACCCTACCGATACCGTTTGGGGCATTGGTTGCGATGCTACTGACGTTGAGGCTGTTGCCAAAATTTTCAAAATAAAAGAACGCAATGAAACTAAAAGTCTGATTATTTTAGTGGATTCAGAAGAAATGTTGTGCAATTATGTTCAGGAAATTCCTGATTTTGTATTTCATTTCTTAAAAACAAACCAAAATCCGACTACAATTATTTATAATAATCCCAAAAATTTAGCAAAAAACGCCTTTTCATCAGATAATACAATCGGAATTCGTTTAGTTCAAGATGATTTTTGCAAAAATATAATACATTTATTTCAAAAACCAATAATTTCTACTTCTGCCAATATCAGCGGAAATAAAACTCCTCAAATTTTCAGAGAAATTGATTCAAAAATCATTGAAAGATGTGATTATGTTGTCAAATATCGACAAGATGACAATCTCCCAAGACTTCCATCTCGTTTGGTAAAATTTGATTCTAACGGAAAATTTACTTATTTAAGATAACTAAAAAAATATACAAAAATGGATACAACAAAACAAAGTCGTTATGACAAAGCATATATGCGAATGGCTATGGAATGGGCAAAACTATCACATTGTCAGCGCAAACAAGTGGGCGCTATCATCGTTAAAGACCGTATGATTATTTCTGACGGATACAACGGCACTCCCACCGGATTTGACAATTGTTGCGAAGATGAAAGCGGAGATACAAAATGGTATGTACTTCACGCTGAGGCAAATGCTATTATGAAAGTGGCCGCATCAACACAATCATCACAAGGTGCAACACTTTACATCACAATGTCTCCTTGCAAAGAATGCAGTAAACTCATTCATCAATCAGGCATAAAACGCGTGGTTTACAAAGAAAAATATAAAGATGATGAAGGTATTTTATTTCTCGAAAAAGCAGGGGTTGAAGTAGTTCATTTGCCCGAAGCCGAATAAAATAATAGAACCTAAAAAATGCTTTTGAAAACATTATTTTTCATTTTTAAAATAAGTTTTTTACTTTTGCAGGCAAATAAAAACATTATGTTGAAATTTAATTATTTAGTCATACTTTTCTTTTTCATTGGATACAGTCAAGTTGCTGTATCTCAAAATACAAATACAAACACAAATACAAGTACGAATACAAATATAAACGGTACTAGCATTGACGCTCAACAGGTTTCGTCAATTGATGTGGACAACATATCTGATGAGCAACTCAGAATATATTGGAAAAAGGCTCAGGCACAGGGATATACGTTAGACCAGCTTATCACTGCCGCTCGAATGCGAGGAATGTCTGACATACAAGCAATGAAATTGAAACAGCGAATTTTACAGCTATCAACAAACGGACAATCTTCTAAAAATCAAACAGATAGTGAATTTCAAACCAAAGAAGAACTTCCTTTTGGATATACGGGTACTGAAAACAAAGATTCGTTGGCCTTACAAAACAAAAAAGATTCCATCTTTGGAATGAACTTTTTTAAAAACCCAAAAATTTCATTCACCCCGAATATGAATATGGCAACACCTGAAAACTACCAAGTAGGTCCAGGTGATGAGTTGTTAATTGAAGTTTGGGGAGCTACCGAAGGCTCTTTTAAGCAAGTGGTTGATAATCACGGAAATATTTTTATTAATGCTATTGGAAAGGTCAACGTTTCAGGGCTGACTTTTGAAGAATTGAAAACTAAAATAAATTCTTACTTAAAACGAATTTACTCCGGAATTTCAGCCTCAGAAGGAAGTTATAACAAGGTGTACACCGGAGTTTCTATTTCACAGGTTAGAACCGTGAAAGTAAACATTATTGGTGAGGTAGCTGTTCCGGGAACGTACTCGTTGAGTGCCTTATCAACTGTGCTGAATGCTTTATATGCTTGTGGAGGTCCCACTGAAAGTGGCTCTTTTCGGGAAATTAATCTAATTCGAGGCGGACAAAAAATAGCCACTTTTGATGTTTACGACTTTTTAATCAACGGAAGTGAACAAGGAAATCTTCCACTGAAAGACCAAGATATTATCATCGTTCCTCCATACATAAACCGAATTTTGATTGAAGGTGAGGTGAAACGAAAAGGTGCTTATGAAACCAAACAAGGGGAAACGTTAGCCAATTTGATTACTTTTTTCGGAGGGTTTACGTCCGATGCTTTTACCAATACGCTGGTGGTTGAACGTATCAAAAACGCCAAACGAGAAGTGCGCGAAATAGCTTTTGAAAATATTTCAAATTTTGAAATGCAAAACGGAGATAAACTGAAAGTGCACCCCATCACAGACGAATATCAAAATCGTTTAAGCATTGGTGGAGCGGTTTATCAACCCGGCACGTATGAATTTAAAGAAGGAATGACCGCCTATGACCTGCTCAATCGGGCAAATGGTGTAAAAAAAGAAGCCTCCCTTGAAAGAGGTCTGATATTCAGAACTTTAAATCGAGTGGATTATCAAACTATTAACTTTTCTGTTAAAGATTTGATTGAACAAAAAGAAAACATTACTCTGCAAGATAATGATAGCATTCACATTTTCTTCAAAGATTCTTTGCGAATGGCACGCTTCATCAAAGTGGAAGGGGCTGTCAATAAACCCAAAGAACTTCCATTTATGGAAAATATGACCGTTGAAGATGTCATCGCTTTGGCAGGCGGACTTTCACAAGGTGCTGATGCCTCAACTGTTGATGTTTTTCGTGAAATTAATGAGGGAGATTTTCAAAAACTCAGCCAAGATTTCAAGGTTTCAGTTCATAATCAATTAATTCCTGCCTCTGAACAGGTCATCACACTGCAACCTAATGACATCGTTTCAGTGCGTTACATCAAAGGATATACCCCAATGCAAACTGTTAAAGTCGAAGGAGAAGTTCTTTATCCAGGGGTTTACAGCATTCGCACCAAAAACGAACGCATCTCTGACCTTGTTGAACGCGTGGGAGGTTTTTCTCCATATGCCTACATTCAAGGAGCAACCCTTATCCGCAAGAAATTAGATGAAGTAGACATCAAGCAAGAACAGTTTTTAGATGAAATTGTTGATATTAGCAGTTTGAGCGATGACGGAGAGGCTATGAAAAAAGTGGAAAAAAAGCTCAATGAATATCGCATTGGGATTGATTTAAAAAGAATTATGGCTCACAAACACAGCAAATATGACCTAATTCTTAATGATGGCGATGTGTTATTAATTCCTTCTGAGAAACAAACCATTGAAATTAAGGGAGAAATTTTAGCTCCTTCATTGGTTCGGTTTGAAAAAGGACTTTCATTGAGAGAATACGTCAATCGTGCAGGAGGTTTTTCTGATAGAGCCAAAAAACGTTCTGTTTATGTAATGTATGCCAATGGCGACATAAAGTCTACAAAGAATTCATTGTTCTTTAAAAATTATCCTGAATTAGAGCCTGGTGCTATCATTATTGTTCCGTCAAAACCTGAACGTCAGCGGCTTTCAACCGGTGAAACTATCGGAATTGTTTCAGCAATAACAACAATGATGGTGTTGATTTACAATGCTATAAAATAATTAATTTACCGTAAAAAGATGAGTGAAAATTCACATAAAAAAGCCGATGACGATGAAATTGACTTGATTGAGTTGATTCAGAAAGTATGGCGCGCCCGAAAATCAATCCTCAAAATTACTTTGCTTTTTTTCATTTTGGGTGTATTAGTTGCCCTTTTTTCTGCCAAAGAATATACGGCTACGACAGTTATGATTCCGCAAACTTCCGAAGATAAAATGTCAGCAGGAGGTTTGGGTGGGCTTGCTGCAATGGCTGGCATTAGTTTAGGAAGCACTTCAAATGAAGCTATCCCGATGACTTCCTATCCTAAAATCGTAACCAGCATTCCGTTTAAGAAAAAGTTGGCACAAACCTCGCTTAAATTCGAGGAACTTGACAAAGAGGTTACCTATGAACAGTATAACCGAGACTATGCCAAACCGGGCGTTTTTGGTAGTATTATGAAATATACCATAGGCTTGCCTTCTTTGCTTTTTGGCAAGGAAGACGATGCTAAAACCTCCACAAATAACGCAAACGGAAAGGATTCCATTTTAAGTATTTCGCGAAAAGAAAGAGAAATTTTAAGAAACATCGACAATCAACTCGTGCTTGAAATTAACGAGAAAGAAGGCTTCATAACACTTTCTTACTCAATGCCTGAACCCCTCGCTGCCGCACAAATGTTGCGCCGTGCACAAACTCTTTTGCAAGAAACCGTAACTGAATTCAAAATCCAGAAAGCAAGTGAAGAACTTGATTTTATCAAACAACGGTATGACGAAGCTGAAAAAGATTTCAAAGCAAAACAATTCGCTTTGGCGCAGTTTCAAGACCGAAATCGCGACCTTTTCAGCTCGTTGCCTCAAACTCGATTGCAACAACTCCAAACAGATTTTAACCTTTCGTTCAGTGTGTATTCTGAACTTGCTAAACAATTAGAAACAAAGCAAATAAAAGTAAAAGAAGACCAACCCATTTTCACCATCATTGAGCCTGTTAGCGTTCCTAATGAGCGTTCAAAACCCCAACGCGTTGTCATTGTTGCCGTTTGGACGTTTTTAGGCATCATCATCGGAATTGCAATGGTTTTTATAAAAGATTTTAGCAAAAAAATCAAAGAACAAAAATCTGAAAATGAATAATTTTTTCTCCAATAAATAAAATATTATCTTATCTTCGCACCCTATATGAACATTTACGACATTGAAACTGTAAAACTGTTGCTTGAAAAGCAACCTAAAATAAGTATTATCCCCCATAAAAACCCTGATGGTGACGCCATCGGAAGTTGTTTGGGGCTTTATCACTATTTGAAACTCCATAATCTTGATGTTACGGTAGTTTCTCCCAATGATTTTCCTGATTATCTGAAATGGTTGCCCGAATCTGAAAGCATTCTCATCTATGACAATGAACCTGAGAAAGCCACCGAGCAAATTAACAAATCAAAGGTGATTTTTACGTTGGATTTCAACTCTTTGAAACGCGCCGATTCGCTCAAAAACCTCTTGGAAGCATCAAAAGCAACCTTCATAATGATTGACCACCACCAAGAGCCTGAAAATTATGCAGAAATCACATTCTCAAACCCCAATGCAAGCTCTACGTGTGCAATGGTTTATACTTTCATTGACGCTATGGGCGAGAAAAACAACATCAACTCAACCATCGCCACGTGTCTGTACACCGGAATTATGACCGACACAGGAAATTTCAAATACGCCTCAACTACAAGCAACACTTTCAAAATCGCTTCTTTCTTAATTGAAAAAGGAGCTAACAACGGTCAGATTAATAGCAATGTTTTTGACAATAATTCGTACAACAAATTGCAATTACTCAGCCTTGCGCTCAAAAATATGGTCTATTTGAAAGACTATCGCACCGCTTACATCACATTAAGTGCCGATGAGCTCAACCAACATAATTTCCAAAAGGGTGATACCGAAGGTTTTGTAAACTACGGATTGACCATCAAAGGAACGAAATTAGCCGTAATCTTCATTCAAGAGAACGATTACGTAAAAATATCATTCCGTTCAAAAAATCAACACGATGTGAATGATTTTGCCCGAAAATACTTTCACGGCGGCGGGCACATTAACGCTGCTGGCGGAAAATTCAATGGTTCAATAGAGGAAGCTGTGGCTTTTTTCTTGGACGTTTTACCAAAATTTCACTAATAAAAACACGAAATGAACACAATTACGCTAAAAAAATGGGGAGTTCTGATATTTATAGCCCTCTTTTTGACCGCTTGCGGCGACAAACAAGCTCGACGACCCGTTTCCGTGAAAACAGGAAACACGTTTTTGAAAGAATCAGCAAAGAAAAATAAAGAATTACTCACTTCCGAAGAAGCTCTCATCGAATCCATTATAAAAAAAGACACTACGCACACTTTTGTGGATTCACAGCACGGTTTCAAATTCTATTACACTCAACAAAATCCCGATGCCAATTACTCCGCTCAATTTGGCGATAAAGTAACTTACAACTACGGAATTTCAGACCTCAACGGAAATGAAATTTACGCCTATTTCCAAAACGCTCGTTATGAGTATCTTGTTGAAAAAGAAGAACTCTTCTTGGGGTTGCGCTCTGCTCTGAAAATTTTGAAAGAAGGAGAAAGTGGCGTCTTCTTCTTCCCTTCTGAAATAGCCTATGGCTATCGCGGCGACAAGGACAAAATCGAAAGTAACCAGCCTATCATCGCTAAAATTGAAGTTTTCAAAATTGAAAAAAGCGAAAACCTACAAAATCAAACGACTAACGGTCAAAAAAAAGACTCAATCCAGTGAAACAAAAAAAATTGAAAAGCAATACGTTCTGAAATCCTTAAAAAATACTTTTAAAACGAATTTTTAATTTAAACCTATATTTATATGAAACGAATCAATGTAATTATGTTGTTCTTTGCAACAGCGATTTTTTTCAGTTGCAAATCCCAAAAGTCCTCAAACTTGGGTGATGGCTTATTCGCTGATATTCAAACCTCCAAAGGCGAAATCATAATCAAACTTAACTACAAAGAAACTCCCATCACAGTAGCTAATTTCGTAACTTTGGCAGAAGGAACAAATCCGTTTGTAAAAAATGAATTCAAAGGAAAACCTTATTATGACGGAATTATCTTCCACCGTGTGATTAAAGATTTTATGATTCAAGGTGGCGACCCCACAGGAACCGGAATGGGAGACCCAGGCTATCGATTTGAAGATGAAATCGTGGAAGGACTTAAACACGACAAAAAAGGAATCCTTTCAATGGCAAATGCTGGTCCTGCCACCAACGGAAGCCAGTTTTTTATCACCCACGTGCCTACTCCGCATTTAGATGGGCGACACACCGTTTTCGGAGAAACTGTTCAAGGGCTTGAAGTGATTGACTCCATTGCAAACGTAGCAACTGCCGATGCCGACCGCCCCGTGAAAGAAGTGAAAATCAATCACGTAAAAATCATTCGCAACGGAAAAGAAGCCGAAAAATTCAATGCTAAAAAAGTAATCGAAGATTATTTTGCCAACGTTGAAAAACGCGAAAAAGAAAGAGAAAGAAAAATTAAAGAAGCCGCAGAGACTTTCTTGGCACAAGTGAAAGAACAAGAGCCCAAAGCAAAAGCATTGCCCTCTGGTGTAAAAATTTTCACGCTTGTGCAAGGTAATGGAGAAACTCCCAACCACACACAAGAGGTGTTAGTAAATTACGCAGGCTATCTCACTAACGGAACGCTGTTTGACTCAAACATAAAATCAGTTGAAGAGGCTTTCGGAAAATACAACCCTGCGCGCGAGCAAGGCAACGGATACGTACCCTTCCCGATGGCTTACAACAAATCGGCTCGCTTGATTCCTGGGTTCAGAGAGGCTTTATTGACGATGAAAGTGGGCGATAAGGTGCGCGTTTTCATTCCTTCGGCGTTAGCTTATGGTGAATCAGGCGCAGGCAACGTCATTCCACCTAATAGCGATCTTATTTTTGACATTGAAATTGTAGGTATTGCCCAATAATTCTCAATTCATAATCGTATCAAAGGCAAGATTTCCTCCAGATTTCTTGCCTTTTTCTTTTCTTCTGAGGCTTCAAAACAATTCCTTTTTAATTTTTAAAAAGATGTTTGACTGAAAAACTTCTTTAATCAACAAAAAGAATTAACATTTTAAAGATTTTATTTCAATAATTGAGCTTTTTGCTTCGACATCGGAGCTTTTTGCTCGGACATCGGAGCTTTTTGCTCGGACATCGGAGCTTTTTGCTTCAACATCGGAGCTTTTTGCTTCGACATCGGAGCTTTTTGCTTCAACATCGGAGCTTTTTGCTTCAACATCGGAGCTTTTTGCTTCAACATCGGAGCTTTTTGCTTCAACATCGGAGCTTTTTGCTTCAACATCGGAGCTTTTTGCTTC
>JBGYFE010000022.1:0-15016 GCA_041819925.1 Capnocytophaga sp. | reverse complement strand
TTTATTGCTATACAATGTTCGTAACTTTGCACTACCAAATGAAAAGAAAGCAAGAATGAATAAAATTATTTTAACATTTATATTTGTTTTTATGTCTGTATTTTCAATTCAATCTCAACAAAAACCAAATCGTTTTATTACAGTGAAAAATGGTGAATTTATAAAAGAAGGAAAACCATACGCATTCATCGGAACGAACTTTTGGTACGGAGCTATTTTAGGCTCAACGGGCGAGGGGGGCAATCGGGAACGTTTGCTCAAAGAATTGGATTTTATGAAAAGCATCGGAATTGATAACCTACGCATATTGGTAGGTTCAGATGGTTTGGGCGGTGTGGTTTCAAAGGTAGAACCTACGTTGCAAACAGCTCCCGGTGTGTACAACGACGCTATTTTTGACGGATTGGATTTCCTGCTCTCCGAAATGAAAAAAAGAAATATGCACGCCGTACTTTACCTAAACAATTCGTGGGAATGGAGCGGCGGTTATTCTCAATATTTGCAATGGGCTGGCTACGGAAAAGCGCCTATTCCTGCCGTTGACGGGTGGGACGCTTATATGAAATACGTCGCTTGGTTTTTCCGTTCGGAAGTAGCGATGCATATTTTCAGCAAATACGTCAAAGATGTCGTTACTCGCACCAATCGATATACGAAAGTGAAATATGTTGATGACCCTACCATAATGTCGTGGCAAATAGGCAATGAACCACGTGCTTTTTCTGACCAAAATAAAGCACGATTTGCCCAATGGATAGGCGAAGTAGCAAAGTTGATTAAATCATTAGATGCAAATCATTTGGTTTCCACCGGAAGCGAAGGAAGTCAAGGTTGCGAACAGGATATGAATTTGTTCGAGCGCATACACAGTTATCCCGAAGTGGATTATATGAATATCCACATCTGGCCTTACAATTGGGGCTGGGCAAAGCCTGACCGACTTGAACAGAGCATTCCTTTATCCATCAGCAATGCGAAAAAATATATCGAAGAACATTTGGTAGTTGCTGAAAAATATGCAAAACCGATTGTTTTGGAAGAATTTGGTTTCCCTCGTAATGGTTTGCAATTCAATAAAGAATCGGAGACTACGGCACGCGATGCTTTTTACGCTTCCATATTTGAAATGGTTACCGACAAAGAAAAATACGGTCTGTTGGCGGGTTGCAATTTTTGGGCTTGGGGCGGATTTGCCGAACTTTCCGAAAGCCATACTTTTTGGCAAAAAGGAGATGATTACACAGGCGACCCTGCCCAAGAAGAACAAGGTTTGAATTCCGTTTTTACGACCGATACGACCATCGAAATTATCCGTCAGGCAACGCAACAATTGAACAAATAATAATTGTCGTTGCACAAATCTTTCTTTGAAGAGAGGAAGTCTGCGAAAGTAGCGTATGTTTCTTTTAAGATTATATCCCCCTTTCACATACTCCGCTTTGCGGACTTCCCTTAAAAGGGGGAATTTAGCGACAAATTATTAAAATTAGCTATATAAACGTTCTTATCAAATTTGACACAAACTTTCGGACGATGCGAAAACATCAAACTTTTTGGCGGGAGGTTTTCTGCTCGTTAGAAACCTTCAAACTTTTTGGCGGGAGATTTTCTGCTTGTTAGAAAACGTCAAACTTTTGGCGGGAGATTTTCTGCTTGTTAGAAAACGCTAAACTTTTGGCGGGAGACTTTCTGTTTGTTAGAAAACGTCAAACTTTTGGCGGGAGATTTTCTGTTCGTTAGAAACCTTCAAACTTTTGGCGGGAGATTTTCTGCTTGTTAGAAAACGCCAAACTTTTGGCGGGAGACTTTTCCAAATGCGAAAAACGTTCAAAAAATTGGCGAAAAATCTTCCAAAAGGAGGAAAATGGCAAAAAAAAGTGCGAAAAACCTTCTCAATAGTGAGAAAATAAGAATATATGATGCGATAAATCATATTTTAGGTTAGTAAACAATAATAAAAATAACAAACACGAACTAATAGAGATTTAAGTATGAATTTTAATTTCAGAAAAACAGTGATGCTTGCAGGTATGTGTGTCTCTCTCTTGGGATACGTACCGCAGCTATTTGCAGTTCCTGTAACCACAGTAACTGTTCAGCAGAAAAAGAAAGTTACCGGTACGGTAGTTGACGAATCGGGTTTGCCCGTGTTAGGAGCAAGCGTAGTAGAAAAAGGAACGACCAACGGTGTTACCACTGATTTCGACGGAAATTTTGAGTTGAATGTACCTATTGGAGCAACTATCGAAATTTCGTATATGGGTTTCAAAACACAGAATATCAAATACACAGGACAAACTACACTGAAAATCGTTTTGCAAGAAGAAGCACAAGACCTTGAAGAAGTTGTTGTGGTTGGATATGGTGTAATGCGTAAAAGCGACCTCACAGGAAGTGTGGGCAAAATGGACGTAAAGGAACTTCAAAAAGTTTCAACCATTGATGCTGCTCAGGCAATGCAAGGTCGTATGGCGGGTGTAAATGTTATTTCCAATTCAGGAAATCCGGGAGCAGGAGCAACCATTCGTGTACGTGGTGTCGGAACGATTAACAATTCTGACCCGCTCTATATCGTTGACGGATTTCCCGCAAGCGACATCAGTCATATTGCTCCGACCGATATTGAAAGTATGGAGGTGTTAAAAGATGCTTCTGCAACGGCAATCTACGGTTCTCGTGGAGCTAACGGAGTGATTCTCGTGAAAACCAAATCAGGTGCAAAAGGAACAAAAACGGAACTTCAAGTGAATACCTACACAGGAGTCTCACAAATAGCCAAAACCATTGATATGGCCGACGCAACTGAATTTGCTCGTGCTCGTAAATACATCGGCTCAACCGATGCCATTTTGGACTACATTCTTGATAGTGAAGCAAACGGAAAGTATCTCAAAGGAACTAATTGGTTCGATGAAATTAGCCGAATTGCTTATTCACAACGCTATAACGTAAGCCTAATGGGAACGAATGACAATTACAGTTACAGTCATAGCACTACATATTCCAATGAAAACGGAATTATTCAAGGTTCAGGACTTAAAAAATTTATGTTCAATACGAACAATTCATACACCGTTGCCAAAGACATTAAATTAGGAATGAACTTAAATTATGTGTGGTATGAAAAACCTGATTTTAGTACAGATGATTTTTACACAGGCGTATTACCCGGTGTGTTAAGAAGCGACCCCGTTTCAGCAGCTTGGGATAATTACACTAATTTCTTCGGACAGATGTATTATTCTACCTCGCAAACCAATCCTGCGTTGGGAGTTTGGCAAAACGGATACACAAACACCAATGACCATCGTTTCATCGCAAATTTCTTCATTCAGTTTGATAATCTTTTCTTTAAAGGACTTTCATTCAGAGCCCAATACGGAAGAAATTACATATTCAACCGATATAGAAAATTCAGTCCGGCATACTACATAACAGCCAATCAGAAAAACGATGAACAAACATTGAATGAAAAAAGAACCGAAGGCGTAAGTTGGTCTAACACTAATTATTTTTCTTACAACGGAATGGTTGATAAACTCAGTATTGGGGCAACACTCGGTATGGAATTGCAATCTACCACTTGGACAGACATCAATGTAACAGGCTACGGAGTGCCCGAAGATTCAAATTTGAGATACCTTAGTATGGCAAAAGATAAAGGGAAATTTTTATTAGGAGGAGGAAAAGGGCATAATCGCTTAGCTTCGGCATTCTTTCGTACAAATCTTTCCTATGATAATAAATATTTACTCACAGGAACAGTTCGTTTAGATGGTTCTTCTCGATTTATGAAAGACTATCGTTGGGGTTGGTTTCCTTCTTTCTCAGCAGGTTGGAACGTAGCCAACGAGGATTTTATGGAGCAGGTGCGTGAAGTGATGCCTGTGTTCAAGGTTAGAGCTGGTTGGGGGCGTGTAGGAAATCAAAGCAGTGCGGGTGATTTTGATTACGTAACAAGTCTTGTTAATGGATATTCGTATGTGTTTAACAAAAATATTGTTACAGGAAGCATTCAAGAACAGTTAGCAAATCAGGAACTTACTTGGGAAACTTCAGAACAATATAACATCGGGATTGATTACGGATTTTTAGACAGTAAACTCACAGGTAGCATTGATTTCTTCGTAAGAAACACTCGTGATATGATTTTAAGTCGTCCGATTCCTCAATATGCGGGTAAAAAACGTCCGAATGTAAATGCAGGAACAATGGAAAACAAAGGTATTGAATTTTCTATCGGATATCAAGATAAAATAGGAGAATATTTTTCTTATGGATTGAATTTCAACACCACTTGGATTCGTAATCGAGTAACAAGTTTAGCCGGAAGCGAGGCAATTCGCAGTGGAGCTATCGGACGTGTTGGAAACACAACAATGACCGAAGAAGGTAGAGAAATAGCTTATTTCTACGGATATAAAACCAATGGTATTTTCAAAACCCAAACCGACATAGATAATTACGTAACAACTGACGGAACTCAAATAGTAGGACCTGGGGGGCAACGCCCACAATTAGGAGATGTAGCTTTTGTTGACCTAAATCAAGATGGAAAAGTATCCGCAGAGGATATGACTTATTTAGGAAGTGCAAGTCCTGATTTTACAGGAGGTTTCAATCTGAATTTGGGATATAAAAACTTTGATTTTACAATGTTTATGACCTATTCTTTGGGAAATGAAATCATCAACTCTCTCTATCAATCGCTTTACAGTACCGATATGTTTGAAACCAACATTAGTCGTGATATGGCATTGAATCATTGGAGTCCTGACAATCCAAATTCTGATGTGCCTCGTTTGGCTTTGACCGACACGAATTTGAATAGTGTTAGTTTTAGTGACCGAATGGTGGAAGATGGTTCTTTCTTGCGTATCAAACAAATACAATTAGGATATAACCTTCCAAAAGACCTTTTGAGCAGAATTGGAGCAAAAAGTTTCCGTATTTTCGGAGCGGTTGATAATCTTTATACCTTTACGAAATACAGCGGTCTTGACCCTGAAATATATGCAATGTACGGAAATCCACTTTATTACGGAATCGATATGGTAAATTATCCACAACCACGTACTTATTCTTTCGGACTTAATATTACATTCTAAACTTACACAGAAAATGAAAAAAATAGCATACATAACAACATTGGCTTTGGCACTAACATCTTGTAATGATTTTCTTGATTTAGAGCCACAAGCATCAGAAAATAGCGGTAATTATTTCACGCAACAAGAAAATGCAATTTATGCCGTGAACGGAATTTACGATATGTTGCAATTTGACGAAGGACGCAGCCCCGAAGGAGTTTGGCTCACGGGTCATTTTGATTTCTTCCTTGGAGATATAACCTCAGACGATGCCGAAAAAGGCAGTACGGAAACTGATAACACTCCCTTATTGCGAATAGCAGGCGGAACGGCTAACTCTTCCCTTGACATTGCCGAAGCCTATTGGGTAAAGGGATTTTGGGGAGTTTCAAGAGCCAATTACGTCATTGAGGGCTTGCAAGATGTTACTTGGGACGCAAGCGTACGTGACCGTTTGATGGGAGAGGCTTTATTTTTGAGAGCTTATTTTAATTGGTATATGGTGCGCTTTTTTGGTGCTATTCCGTTATTTACTTCTTCTGTACAACCTTCACAATTCGGGAATATACAACGTTCGTCAGTAAATGCAGTATATACACAAATTGCTACGGATTTGAAACAAGCTGCCGATTTGTTGCCCGTTCGCAGTCGTTATTCATCTTCCGATTTAGGCAGAGCTACACGCGGAGCAGCACAAGCCTTACTTGCAAGGGTTTATATGTATCAAATTGGAACAGACCCCGAAAACACCACAGTGGGTTGGCAACAAGTTTATGACGCAACGCAAGCCGTTATCAATTCAGGAGAATATCAATTATTGAGCAATTATGCAATGATTTGGGAGACAGAAAATGATAATTCAGAGGAAAGCGTTTTTGAAATTCAATTTGGTTCAGGAGCGGAAGAATATGCTCCGGGTTCTATCGGTACAAATTTCTATCAATACCAAGGAAATCGTGTTGATGGTTCGGGCTGGGGTTTTAATAATCCGACAAAAAATTTAGTTGAGGAATTTGAAAATGACGACCCCCGATTGTCTTGCACAGTGTATGGTGAAAGTTTTAATAACGGAATTTTATACGGAGAGAAAAAGAAATATGATGCCTCTCAGCAAGGTTCGCCTTACTTGAATCGAAAAGCAGCCTTGCCCGAACCTCCTGCTATTGCTCGTGCAGCAGACCGAAACATACGTGTTATTCGCTATGCTGATGTGTTACTGATGAATGCCGAAGCTGCTTACCATTTAGGAAAAGAAAGTGAGGCTCTTGACCGATTGGAACAAATCCGCAGTCGTGCAAGAAAAAGTTCTTATTGCAAAGGATATGTCGAAGGAAAATTAGATTATAGTGCTTCCCCAACAGCTTCTAACATATTGCCCAAAGTAACTGCTTCGGGAACGGCTCTTCTGAATGCAATTTATCACGAGCGTCGGGTGGAATTAGCTATGGAAGGATTACGTTTCTTTGATTTGGTGCGTACAGGGCGATTCCTCGACGTGATGGAATCTGAAAAAGAAACCGAACGTGCTTCGGGAGGAAAATATGCAAATGTGTATGCAGATAATGTAAACGCCTATTTCAAAGGTATTCGGGCTAATTTGAGCCAACGCAGTTTTGAAGGAGCAAACGGAAATAAAGTGTATGTTTTACCCATTCCGCTAAAAGAACAACAAGCCTATAACTTAACTCAAAACAACGGATATTAGTCATAACCTTAAATGAATCAGAATATGAAAAGTAGAATAATAAATGCTTTATTTTTAATGGCAATCGCAGGTTGTGCAGAAGTGAAAGAAGAGTACGACATCGATTTGCCTGTGGCAACAGTTACTTCTGTTTCTGACCAACAGCCCTACGTAGATGATGAGATTACTTTGGAGGGAGAAAATCTTAATACAGCATCAAATGTCAGTATCGGAGCGTATAATTTCAGTGTTGTTTCAACAGCAACTGACGGAAAATCAATGATAGTGAAAGTGCCACGCATCATTGAAGCTGGAGCTTTCTCAGTGCTTAATGAATATAAACGTTCTTACCAATCTGATGTGCGAATAACGCCTCAATTTTATGAAGCAATCGTTAAAGAATGGCCTACTGAAATTCAATTAGGAAAGTCATTCATTATCAAAGGAGAAAATATGGATTTGCTTGGAGAAGTGAAACTTGCAGGAACAAAAGTTTCTGTTGTCGGGACTCCTACACCTGAGTCAGCAACGTATGCGTCAAGTGAGGCAAGCATTGCCGTAGGAGATGAAGTATATGTTGAGGTAACACCCAAAAATGGAAGTCTGCAAACATCTCCTGCCATCAAAATAGTTACTCCAACGGATACTTACATTCCAAAAAGTAGTTTGATGGTGCTTGATACGAATGCTTCTTACACTGTAGAGAACGGAAGTGATGGTTCTGCAACGCAGTCAGAAGTTAGTGGGTTGTTCGGTAAAGCATTCCGTGTAACTGCTGCCGTTGGAAATGGTTGGAACGGTACTTATTGCAAAATTTATAGCGATAATAACGGAAAAGGCTTTGATTTGTCGGCTTACAACGATCCGCATATTACGATTCTAATCAACACTTTTGGAAAACAAGGTTATATGCAACCAATCACGTATGATAGCACCAACGGAGAGCAAGACCGCCATTTGGACGGAAAATTTGGCTATGGTGATGATTATAAAAGTTCAACAAACGGTTGGGAATGGCGTTCATATTCAATGAAAACTCTTGATTTTCCAGTTGTTAAAGGTAAAATTGATAAAATTGGAGTTCAATTCCGTGGCGGAAACGTAGGTAATAGCAACACTGAAGCCTTTGATATTGCTGTCAATATGGTAATGATTACTGATGGACCTTTGAATCCTACTTTGGTTTGGAATTGTGAGACGGATTTGAGTGATATGGGAGCATTTTCTTTAAAAAATACAGGGTCAGGAGGCTTAATAGGCGTAAATGAGGGTAGCAAATTTGCTTCCTATACAGCTCCCATAACAAGCTCTTGGGATTGGAAAACAGCATTCAAAGTAGATGTCGCTGGATTAGATATGACCAAGTACAGTAACGGGATATGGCTTAACCTCTTGGTTAACACTGGAAATAATAACGGATATTGCCAAGTGGAATACGGACACACTAACGGGTTAGATTGGTTTAATTTTGTTCCGAATCAAGGTTATGGAGACGATTACAAATTCAAATCAACTGAAAATAAATGGGTATGGCGTTCTGTGCGATTTAATCCTGCTGATAAAGGTTTAGACCCCGCCTTGCAGTTCTATTTAAAATTTGGAGCTACGACAGGTAATTGGGATTCAGGTACTTTTGAGTTGAATATTGATTATATTGTACTGACAACAACTCCTATGGACACCACTCTCAATACAGACGATTTTTAGTAAAATAATCCTGAAAAACTTTGTCATCGGTTAGTGCTAAATGCCGTATGATTCGTACCTTTGACAAAGTTTTTCAATCAATAAAAAAATCTTTTGATGAAATTAGCAAAACGTATATTTTTAGCCGCACTTCCATTCGCTTTTTGGGCGTGTTCCAAAGATGATTCTGATGAGCCTACGCCGCCCATTCCTGACAATAATGGAGGAACAACCATTGAAGAAGTGGAATTGCTCACACCCATTGATGCACAAGCCACCGAATCGGCAAAGAAACTTTACACCTATTTTCGGTCTGTTTACGGAGAAAAAACATTTTCCTCAACAATGGCAAACGTAAGTTGGAACACAAAAGAAGTTGACCACGTGTATAAACTTACGGGAAAATATCCGGCAATGAACGGTTTTGATTTTATTCATATACATCATTCTCCTGCCGATTGGATTGATTATTCTGACATCAGTCCTGTGAAAAATTGGGCTGATGCGGGCGGATTAGTTTCCTTGATGTGGCACTTTTCTGTTCCTGACAAAGAAGGTACACATTCGTTTTATGCAGAAAAAACGGATTTCAAACCCTCAAATATTTTTGTAGAAGGTTCTTCGGAGCGAACTTTCTTTTACAAGCAATTAGACAATGTTTGCAACGTAATTCTCAAATTGCAAGACAATAACATAGCAGCCCTTTGGCGACCTTTTCACGAAGCCTCAAAAGGGTGGTTTTGGTGGGGAACAGAAGGCAGCGATGTGTATATTCGTCTTTGGAAGCTGATGTACGATTATATGCAACAAAAAGGCATTCACAACCTTATTTGGGTTTGGACAACCGAAGGCAACGATTCGGATTGGTATCCAGGCGATAAATATGTAGATATCGTTGGGCGTGACCTTTACGGAAAAAATGCTTCCGAAAACTACAACGAATGGAATGCTATGAAAGCAAAATACGACCATAAAATGTTAGCTTTGAGCGAATGCGGAAACTTGACAGAAGGGAGAACCATTATCAGCAAACAAGCCTTGATTGGTGAACAATGGAGCAGTAAAGGCGTAAAATGGCTTTATTTTATGCCTTGGTATGACTATGATTTCAACAAAGGATTGGCTTCGGTGAATGTACGTTGTAGTGATGAATTTTGGATAAACGCAATGTCGCGGAGCTATGTAATCAATCGGAATGATGTTAAAAAATATTTTTCCGAAGTAAAATATAAACAATAATGAAAAAAATAATGTTTTTATCTTTGGTAGTTAGTTTTCTTACTTCGTGTCGAGGGCTTTTATCGACAACTCAAAAAAGTACTATGCAACGTACAAATCAAACGGAGGCTTTGTTTAAAAACTTAAAAAAACAAGCCAAAAAAGGATATATGTTCGGGCAACAAGATGCCACAGCCTACGGAATCGGGTGGAATGGTGATAACGACCGTTCCGACGTGAAAAGTGTTGTAGGAGACTATCCGGCTGTGTTAGGCTTTGACATCGGACGCATTGAATTAGGTAACACACACAATTTGGACAATGTGCCATTCGATGCAATGCGAAAGCAAATCATTGACCATTACAAACGAGGCGGCGTAGTTACCCTTAGTTGGCACGTTGACAATCCGTTAACGGGAGGCGATTCGTGGGACGTTAGCAATGCACAAGCCGTTGCCTCTGTGATGGAAGGTGCGGAAAATGCTGAAAAATTCCAACTGTGGTTAGGGCGTGCAGCCAATTTTATCAATTCCTTGCAAACCGAAACAGGTGAAAAAG
The DNA here is from genome assembly GCA_041819925.1 of Capnocytophaga sp. Lineage (GTDB taxonomy): Bacteria > Bacteroidota > Bacteroidia > Flavobacteriales > Flavobacteriaceae > Capnocytophaga. The sequence continues at coordinate 4,780 of JBGYFE010000022.1, read as the reverse complement.
TACCCGTAATTTTCCGTCCTTGGCACGAACATTCAGGAAGTTGGTTTTGGTGGGGACAAAATTTATGCACAACCGACCAATACAAATCTTTATGGCGACTCACTGAAAAAGTTTTTAAAGAAAAAGGCGTAAACAATGTGCTTTTGGCGTATTCGCCCGGAGGAGATGCTGCCAATTTTATGGAACGTTATCCAGGTGATGACCTTATCGATATTCTCGGATTTGACACATATCAATACAACGGAGATGCGGGAGCTCCTGCTTTTACCGAAATATTTCAAAATACGCTTAAATTCTTAAAGAAATATAGCCGAAAACACGGAAAAATCTATGCCGTAACGGAAACAGGCTACGAAAAAGTACCCAATCCAACGTGGTGGACAGATGTGCTTGACAAAGCAATTGGGCGATTTAAACCGTCTTACGTATTGGTATGGCGTAATGCTCACGACAGAGGATTTGACCATTTTTACGCACCTTATCCAGGACATATTTCCGAAGAAAATTTCAAAGCGTTTTACAATTTGAAGCATATCTTTTTCTTGAACGATATTAGCAATATGTATAAACTAAAAAAACAGCAATGAAACAGATAGTTTTTAGTATATGGGCGATATGTTTTCCGTTTTTGTTTTCTGCTCAAAACATACACATTACCACGCCTAAAAACTCATTAGTTTTGAAGGCTACTGTCGGAGAAGAATTGAATTTGGTTTATTACGGAACTAAATTATCTGACTTAGATTTCCAACAGATTGATAAAGCAGAAGCAAAAAAATTTTCGGCATATCCCGCCTATGGGCTAAATTGTCCCATTGAAACAGCTTTGGCGGTCAAACACGCTGACGGAAATATGACTTTGCAATTAGTTGTAAATAAAGTTTCTACAACAGAACATAACGATGCAAAAACCACAACAATTGTGCTTAAAGATAAGGTATATCCTTTCTTTGTAAACGTAAATTACAAAGCCTATCAAACGGTTGATATTATCGAAGTTTGGACAGAAATACGCCACACGGAGAAAAAATCAGTAGTTTTGAACCAATTTGCATCAGCTTATTTACCCATTCGCAGAGGAAATGTTTGGCTTTCCCATTTGTATGGAGCTTGGGCAAATGAAAGTCGCCTAATGCAAGAACCTTTGCAAGCGGGAATGAAAATTATTAAAAATAAAGATGGAGTTCGCAATTCGCACACCGCACACGCCGAAGTAATGTTTTCATTAGACGGAAAACCGCAAGAAAACACAGGAAATGTCATCGGAGCGGCTCTATGTTACAGCGGAAATTACAAACTTCGCATCGATACAGACGAAAGTGAGCATCACCATTTCTTTGCAGGCATTAACGAAGAGAATTCGGCATATCATCTCAAAAGCGGAGAAGTATTCCGTACGCCTGCTTTGGCACTAACTTTCAGCAATGAAGGACTCGGAGGAGGCAGTCGCAATTTCCATCGTTGGGCAAGGCAATATAAAATCGCCAATGGGAATAAATTACGCAAAATTTTGCTCAATAGTTGGGAAGGTGTTTATTTTGACATCAACCAAGAGGGAATGAATCAGATGATGAGCGACATAGCTTCGATGGGTGGAGAACTTTTTGTGATGGACGACGGCTGGTTCGGAAATAAATACAAACGAAAAACCGATAATTCTTCCTTAGGCGATTGGGTGGTCGATACGGAGAAACTTCCCAACGGAATTGAAAACCTAATAGCCATTGCTGAGAAGAACAACATCAAGTTTGGAATTTGGATTGAACCCGAAATGGCGAACACAACGAGCGAACTTTTTGAAAAATACCCCGAATGGGTCATCAAAGCTCCCAATCGCGACTTAGTTTTAGGGCGAGGAGGCACGCAAGTGGTGTTAGATTTGGCAAATCCGAAAGTGCAAGACTTCATCTTCGGTATAGTAGATAATTTGATGACCAAATATCCTAAAATTGATTACATTAAATGGGACGCCAATATGTCTATAATGAATCACGGCTCAACTTATCTCACCCAAGACCTTCAAGAACATTTGTACATCGAATATCATCGCGGATTTGAAAAAGTATGCCAGCGTATTCGCCAAAAATATCCCGATTTGACCATTCAAGCGTGTGCAAGTGGCGGCGGAAGGGCTAATTACGGCGTTTTACCTTATTTTGAAGAGTTTTGGGTAAGCGATAACACCGATGCTTTGCAGCGTATCTATATGCAATGGGGCGTTTCTTACTTCTTTCCTGCCAATACGATGGCTTCGCACATCAGTGCTACGCCCAATCATCAAACTTTTAGAACCATTCCTTTGAAATATCGCATTGATGTAGCAATGAGCGGGCGATTAGGAATGGAAATTCAACCTAAAAATATGACCGATGAGGAAAAAAGTTTGTGTCGCAAAGCCATAGAAACGTATAAAGAAATTCGTCCGATTGTGCAACAAGGCGATTTATACCGATTGATTTCTCCGTATGACCAACAACAAGTAGCATCATTAATGTATGTGTCTCCCGAAAAGGAAAAAGCCGTATTTTATTGGTGGAAAACCGAGCAATTCTGCAATCAACATTTGCCTCGTGTGAAAATGGAAGGATTATCAGCGAACAAAAACTATAAAATTAAGGAATTAAACCGAATTGATAACGAACCGCTTTCGTTTGAAGGAGCTATTTTCAGCGGAACGTTTCTGATGAACAACGGATTGGAGATTCCTTACACACATAAGGTGGATTACAACAAACTGAATGACTATGCAAGCCGTGTACTTTTAATAGAAGAAGTAAAATAATTCCATATAATCTAAAAAACAATAAACAGAATATCAATTAATAATAAAAAAAAGATGATGAACACATTCAATAATAAATTAGAAAAGTTATTTACCGATTACGAACAACTTATCACGCGCAAAAATAAGCCTACAAACCACTACAATGGCATTTTTACGCGTTACAAGCACCCTATTTTAACCGCAGCACACACGCCTATCTTTTGGCGATACGATTTAGACGAAAAAACCAATCCATTTTTGATGGAACGTATCGGAATGAACGCCACAATGAACTCCGGAGCCATAAAATGGAACGGAAAATATTTGTTAGTAGTGCGAGTAGAAGGCGCTGACCGAAAATCGTTCTTCGCTATTGCCGAAAGTCCTAACGGAATTGACAATTTCCGCTTTTGGGACTACCCCATAACGATGCCCGAAGACCTTATTCCCGCTACAAATATCTATGATATGCGTCTGACAGCGCACCAAGACGGGTGGATTTACGGAATTTTCTGTGCCGAACGCAAAGATACGAACGCTCTCAAAGGCGATTTATCAAGTGCGACGGCAACAGCGGGAATTGCACGCACCAAAGACCTCAAAACGTGGGAACGATTGCCCGATTTAAAAAGCAAAAGCCAGCAACGAAACGTGGTGCTTCACCCAGAGTTCGTCAATGGGAAGTATGCCCTCTATACGCGTCCGCAAGATGGCTTCATCGACGCAGGAAGTGGCGGTGGCATCGGGTGGGCATTGATTGATGACATCACAAAAGCCGAAATTATCGAAGAAACTATCATCGACCAGCGTTTTTATCACACTATCAAGGAAGTAAAGAACGGCGAAGGACCGCATCCTATAAAAACGGACAAAGGTTGGTTGCATTTGGCTCACGGAGTGCGCGCTTGTGCCGACGGATTGCGCTATGTTCTTTATATGTATATGACATCGCTTGAAAAACCAAACGAACTTATCGCCTCACCAGCGGGAGCATTGATGGTGCCAGAGGGCGAAGAGCGTGTAGGAGACGTTTCAAACGTGCTTTTTACCAATGGTTGGATTGCAGATGACGACGGAAAGGTATTTATTTACTATGCTTCGTCCGATACGCGTATGCACGTGGCAACTTCTACCATCAATCAGTTGGTAGATTACTGTTTGAACACGCCACAAGACGGATTTACTTCTTCATCTTCTGTCGAGACTCTAAAAAAACAAATCGAAAAGAATTTAAGATTGCTAAAAAACAAAGAAAATATATAAAATTAAAGATATATATAGAAGATTAGAAAATATGAGGGCAAAAAATATTTTGCCCTCATCATAAAAAACAAAAAATATACAAAATTAAAACCATTAGAAAACAACACAAAACAATGTAGGGTCAAAATATTTTTTGACCTAATAAGAAAAAACAAGAAATATATAAAATTAAAACCATTAGAAAACAACACAAAACAATGTAGGGGCAAAATATTTTTTGTCCTCATCATAAAAAACAAGAAATATACAAAATCAAAATCGTTAGAAAACAACATAAAACAACGTAGGGGCAAAATATTTTTTGCCCTCATCATAAAAAACAAGAAATATATAAAATTAAAATCGTTAGAAAACAACATAAAACAACGTAGGGGCAAAATATTTTTTGCCCTCATCAGAAAAAACAAGAAATATATAAAATTAAAATCGTTAGAAAACAACATAAAACAACGTAGGGACAAAATATTTTTTGCCCTCATCATAAAAAACATAAAAACATATAATATAACCAACTAATTTTGAATTATTGTTACATAAATCCTCCTTTGAAGGGAGGAAGTCTGCGAAAGCAGAGTTGTGGCAAAGGACGGAGGATGTTTATTTTAAAATTATATCCCCCTTTCACATACTCCGCTTTGCGGACTTCCCTTAAAAGGGGGAATTGTTACGGCAAATTATTTTAAATTAATTGTATTGAATATACAGAAAACAACACAAAACAACGTAGGGGCAAAATATTTTTTGCCCTCATCA
>JBGYFE010000021.1:0-3336 GCA_041819925.1 Capnocytophaga sp. | reverse complement strand
TGGGTTTGGGCTTCACCTGCTTTGATGTAAAAATCTTTTACGGAAAGTTCTGTTATAGAAAGTCCTTCGGCAAAGAAATCCAAATCACGTTGTGTAAGTTGAGGGCTTTGTGTTTTTACTCGTTGTAAATATTTCTGAATGGTTTGGTGCATTTGTGATTCAAATTTTGTTCATTCATTGGTTAATGTTCAATATAGTTCCTTTCGCACTTGAAGCGTTTTTTTGTTTATGAAATTTATTTTTGGTATTAAAAACGAATTATGTAAATGCTACTAATCAAAGTTTAGGTCAATGGACTATTACCGATTTTATCGAATATAACAACTTTTTATTGGGGCGAAAAAATATCTTTACACTATCATTAACTTGATACTCTTTGCCTTACGACTTCATATAGAAATACGCCACAAGCCACTGAAACGTTCAATGAACTAATTTCTCCCAACATTGGTAATTTCGCTTTTTCATCGGCAAGTTTCAATAGGGCAGGGGATACGCCCACATCTTCCGCTCCCATAACAATAGCCAAAGGTTCTTTCATAGAAACGTCATAAAGCAGATTATCCGTTTTTTCAGAAGCAACAACGACTTTTATGCCGCTTCCTTGCAAGTAATAAACGGCATCTCGCAAATTATCTACTTTGCATACAGGGACTTTGAAAACAGCACCAGCGGAAGTTTTGACCGTGTCGGCTGTGATGGAAACGCTTCCTTTTTTAGGAATGATAATGCCTGAAACTCCCGTACATTCAGCGGTTCGTATGATAGCTCCAAAGTTGCGAACGTCCGAAAGGTGGTCTAAAACAACAAAAAGAGGCGTTTTTCCACTTTCTATTGTGCTGATAACCAAGTCTTCAAAGTTATGGTACTCCACGGGTGAAAGTGTAGCTACTACTCCTTGATGATTTTTCTTGGTCAGTCGATTTAACTTTTCTGTCGGGACGTATGAAATTGGGATTTGTTCTTTTTGTAAAAGAGATTGTAATTCTTGAAAAAGTGCGCTTTTCAATCCTTTTTGTACAAAAATTTTATCGATGGTTTTTCCCGCTGTAATAGCTTCTATAACAGCACGAATTCCGAAAATTTGGTATTCTTTTTCCATAGTTTAATGTGGGATTTTCTATTTTTTTTGGAGTAAAATCAGGCTAAAATTCTAAAAGATAATCGTATGTTTTGAATTTTTCTTTAATGTTTTTTATCTGTGCGTCTAAATGAATTTTAAATTTTTTAAATTGCTCATTTTCAGTGTTAAAAGGCTTGTGTTGTAACCCTTTTTGAATGCTGTCAATTTCTTTCATATCATCGAGAAATTCTTCGCCAATAAACGTTTCGACAAACCGTTGCCAAATATAATTAATAGCAAAACTTGACGGATGTAGCATATCATCGGCATAGAAACGATAGTCACGCAGTTCGTCCATCATAATTTCGTATGACGGAAAGTATTCACAGTTAGGGTTGTTCGCCAAAACGGAATGTACACTGCTGATTAAGTGAGCTTTACTTAATTGATTTTCAGAAAATCCGTCTTTAAGATGTCGTACAGGTGAAACGGTAAATACGATTTTCAAATTTGGATTTATGTTTTCTGCTTGTTCAATAATGTTTTGTAAACTCGCTTCAATTTCCTTGACAGAAAGCAATCTTTTTGAAAAATCAGTCTGCGGCACTTTGTGGCAATTGGCAACGATGCCTTTTTGATGATGTTCATACACCCAAGCAGTTCCCAAAGTGATAAACAAAAAATGGGATTGCTTTAAGATGTGATTTAGTTCTGTAAGTTTTTGATTAGCAACTTTTTGAATGTCTTGAAGGTTGTTCTGTGACAATTCCGAATGGAAATCAAAACAATGCCATAAATTGTTGTGCTGGAAGAAGTCATCTTTCGTAAAAAAATCGTTTTTCAAGGCTTTAATAACCACTTTTTCAATAGCCAGCGGATGGAAGAGAATTCCAAACGGATTGCTTTCAGCTCGAAATTTGTAATAATCCAACTTTTCAAAAATGTTCACGGCAAAACAAGAACCAAGACTTAAAATCCGAGATTGATATCCGATTTTGAGGTTTGATTTTTTTATAGGAATAACTGTTCTGAAATTCATCACGTTGATAAATGCTTGATTTGGGACAAAAATATGAAAATTATGCTGAAAATCCGAATGTTGGCGTTTTTGAAAAATAGATAATTGTTTTAGTTTTGTGTAAATAATTGATATATAATGAATTATCATTTTTTTTAGAAATAAATTTATGTAAAAAGTAGGCAAGTATCAAAAAAATATGTAATTTCGGCGACTGTTTCGTAAAACAGATTTATAGTAAATTAAAAGATAGAAGAATGGATTTAATAAATCATTTAATGTCAGCAGTTTTGATGCTGATAACCTTTGCCATAGGAAGTTCACTTCGTTTTAGTGATTTTGAAAATATTTTTAAGCATTCAAAAGCACTTACGGTTGGGTTAGTTGCCCAAATGGTGTTTTTGCCAGTTTTGGCTTTTTTGATTGCTTATTTTTCTGATTTATCACCTGAATTAAAGGTTGGAATTATTATCGTAGCCATTTGCCCAGGCGGAACAACCTCTAATTTTGTTTCGTATTTGGTGAATGCTGACACAGCTTTGGCAGTAGCGCTAACAACTATTAATAGTTTACTGATTTTGCTGACAATTCCCACTTTGGCAAACGTAGCAATTTCTGCATTTATGGGAACTTCATCAGAGTTTTCACTTTCAATGTTCGATACTTTTTGGGAGGTGTGCAAGATTGTGGTGATTCCTGCTTTTTTAGGTTTGGTTTTTAATCGTTACCTGCCAGATGTGGCGTTGAAAATAAAAGTTCCGTTGAAAGTTATTAACACAATTTTGCTCGGTTTGGTGTTCATTATCAAGTTTTTTGCCGACAAAGAATCGGGCGGAACGGGAATCGTTTTTGATGAAATTATGTGGATTTTTCCGTATGTTTTAATAATGCATTTGGGTTCAATGATTTTGAGCTATCTCATATCAAAAAAAACATTCCACATATCCAATGTACAAGCTACCACAATTGGAATTGAAGTAGGTTTACAAAATACTGTTTTAGCAATCTATATTACAGGACTCATTCAAAGTGTTGAAATGGCAAAACCAGCGTTGGTCTATGCTATGTTTTCGTTTTTTACCACGTTGGCATTTGCTTTCCTTGCGATGCGTAAACGTAATAATCGATAAATTTTGAACTGCGAAAGAAATATTTTGTGATATTTGTAACAAATTTAATTTGCTAAAATTCAGTGAAAAAGAAATTTATATCTGGTTTATATCATTGTTTTTCAGTATTTTAATTTGTTTTAAGA
>JBGYFE010000020.1:0-35828 GCA_041819925.1 Capnocytophaga sp. | reverse complement strand
TATTAGAGCTGTTACTTCATAGACAGGACATATCCAAAATAGATAATATGTTAAGAATAGAAGAAAGTTTTATCTTAAATAATGGATATGCTCAATACATTTTAAATATAGAGATTTTATTAAAACTTTTTTTAAAATTTGATATATCAGAGAAAAGAAATTATTTAAGAGAGAAGTAGATTTAATTCTTCAATCTGAACCAAAGGTGGAAAAATATTGAAACAGCTATGGTGAATAGAGGATTGAAATCCGCATATACACCTTGTATCTTACTCGAAAAAGGAGTTGAAAAACATAAACTGGAAAGGATAATAAATTTACCTAAAAATGAATTCACAAAAGTTTTTTATTTTGTTTTTAAGTTTATTTTAGAATAACGTATAAAAGGGGATTTGTAGAGGAAAAAATACCCTTTGGAATAGAAAATGTTGGAGCAGTTGCAGGGGTCTTAAATGTCTATAGGGGACCCTATGGAGTGGTTTGGAGAAGTGGATTACAAGCATTAGGAAATTCGTTACTTGATGGAGAAGACGCGAGAACAACCATTCAAAATACATTAGTAGGGTTGACCTCAGGACTTATGGCGCACTATGTGAATAATAAATTCGATGTAAAATTACCTAATGGAATATTAGGAGGAAAAAGTTTACTTAACTCTGTTGTTTCAGAAGGTGTTAAATCTGTATTCTCAAACTTTTCTGCAAACTTTACTTCAAAATTTTAGAAACAGGATTTAAAGGAAAATTTGATGCAGAGGAAAGTTTTAGATACGCAGCAAACCCAGTAAATATGATTTTATCAGGAGTATCAGGAGGATTAACTGGTGCTCATAATATTCGTTTTGATAGTTCTCCCGTAAGGATGTCAAATTTAGAAATGTCATTGAGGTTAATCCCAAACCCTCCGATGGTGCCTATAAAAATTAAACCTCAAAGAGGGGTGATACCTACATCAAATAAAACAAATATGAACAATAAAAAACAATAAGATGTTTAAAAATATGTCATCGGATTACAAACTCATTTTAATTTTGTCAGTCATTTTATTTGCATTAGTGCTCATTATTCCTAAGATAGTAAAAAGTAAAGATAAAATGGAGATAATAGGTATAATAGTGGGGGCTTTTTCCATTTTAGGATTGATGATTATCAAAATAATTAGAGATAATGAATTTGAAAAATTAGTAAATAATTATTTTGTAACTCACGGATATATAGAAAATTATTATGTTACCAACAAAGTTGATTTACCTACTTTGGGAGTGCGCTCACAAGGAAATTCCGTTGAATACAGCTATTTTGTTGATAAGAAATTCTATATAAAAAAATACACTGAACCAGGGCGTGTAGAGGTGCCTGATATTAAGCCAGATTTAACTATCAACTATTTGGTAATCTATGAGGTAGGAAATCCTGAAAATAGTTATATATTGCTTAACTATCCCATCAAAAATCAAATTCAGCTAAAAGAATATGAAGAGATATTTAAAAAAGCGATACCTGATGATGCTTTTAGAAATTATAAACACAAGAAATGATGTGTTTTACGTGACAACATAGCACAAATTCGATATAAAAGTATATGTTTTTGGTAAGCAATTTACCAAATATTGGAATAACAAAGGACAAACCACTGTTCCCGCCGAAGGCATTTTGTTGGACAGAGGTTACACCAGCCACGAACACCTGTTGAGCGTTGGATTGATACATATGAATGGTAGGTTGTACGACCCCGTGTTGCACCGATTTTTACAGCCTGATAATTATGTGCAAGACCCATTTAACACACAGAATTTTAACAGGTACGGTTATGTTTTGAATAACCCGTTGATCTATACCGACCCAAGTGGGGAGTTTATATGGGCTCCAATTATAATAGGTGCTATTATAGGTGCAGTAAGTTACACCACAAGTGCAATCATAAATGATAGTTGGTCATGGAAAGGTTTTGGATTATCTGTTTTAGGAGGAGCCATAATGGGATATGGATCTTCGGCATTGGGAGTAGCCTCTGCTGCAACACTTACAAGTAGAGTAGTATTTAATGCCGTAGCTACAGGATTCGCATCCGCAGTGATGCCCAGTATTAATATCCCGATAGGCGATTGGAATTTTAGTTTGTCTTTATCCGTAGCATTTGGTAATGCCTCTGGTATAGGAGCAAGTATAGGGATTGGATACAGTGATAGAAATTGGAGTTTTTCAGCAGGAGTAGGAATAATGAGTTATGGCAATTACAACGGATTTGGTAAAAACGCTTTTGAGGTTCGAAAATCTATTTTAGCTGCTTGGGACGACGGAAAAATGGGCGCGAGCTTGGGAACTAATTTTTGGGGTGGAGATTTTAAACAACGCACGGGAATGATTGGTTTTAGACACGGCGATTTTAGTATGATGTATGAAAATGATGGTTCAATAGGATTTTTGGGAGATGATGGAGATAGTTTTCGTACAGCGGCTTTAAATATTGGTATAGGAGATTTTACCGCAGGATTTAATTTGTTTACAGGGTATAGAGATTATAAGAGAGAAAACGGTTCTGTCTCTAAACATAGAGACCCTATGTGTATTGATGACTTTGGAAGAAGAATGCCTAATGGATTAGCTTTAGAGAAAGGGGAAAGACATCGTTTAGGAACTCTAACAATTGGATATAAAAATTGGCGATATGGTGTTAATTCTGAACATATCAGACATGCAATACAAGACCAAGCAATACATAACTTAAGGATACCTTGGTTTGGTGGAAAATCTTTGTTTGATAAGAGACAAATGGGCTTTGAAAACCAGTCTTGGGATTGGCAACCTTATTTTCAATACAGAACACCTAATAAATTTACATCATGGTAACAATAAAAAAAGTAATTCTATATATTTTGATTGTATCTGCAGTAAGTTGTTATTATACAGGGGTTAGGAGTGAATACGGATTACCAAGACGCAAAATAAAACCCTTGCCAGAGAATACAGATTATAGCAAAATAGATACAAATGCTCTATATGTGCCTTATGCGTATTATTTCAAAAATACTATTACAAGAGAAGCTATAGAATTTTACAAGGAAAAAGATGATACTTATCCATATATAGGGTTTCTAAAATTTTACAGCAAAGGGAAATTAGGGCTTTTTATTATTCCAAAGGCGGATACCTTACATATGCAAAGATGTTTCTTTGACCCTAAAAAAGCAAAAATGGGATATTATCACATTGAAGGAGAAAAAATCCGTACCAAAATCTCAACAATAGGAGATGCTACTTTGTATATAAGTAATGAAAAAGGGAGAATATATGGGGATACAATAGAATTGTCAAGCAAGAACTACTATTATCAAATTTATATAAAAAAGAAAATTCCAATACAATTATTAGAAAATTGGAAGCCTGATTGGTGATATTCAATAGATTAGTTAGATATGCAGATTTTGAAAACCAATCTTGGAATTGGCAATCTTATTTTCAATACAGAACATTTAATCGATTTACATCATGGTAAAAAAGGGATTATTTTTAGGAGTGTTTTTAATTTTAGTATCTTGTAAAGTTTATAATCAAGTAGATTGTGCAAATGATGAAAAAACAGACGAAATAGATATTTCTTTATGGTATATAGAGAAAATAATAAAGCCGAATTTAGAATTAGCTTCAAGAATGAATGAAACATATATAGAATTTAAAGAAAATGGAGAGGTGGTTTATTATTATGAACAAGGTGGAAAAATAAAGAAAACACCTAAAAAATATGAACGAGGATTATATTTTGTGAAAAAAGGTAAAATATATTTCAATAGTTTTTTTACCCACCCACAAGGAGGTGGTTGGGTAAAATATGTTTTATCAAGAAAGAAAAATGATACTCTATATTTTAGAAATTTAGAAAGTTGTGAGGAACAATATATGTATATACCAATAAATAATATGAAAGGTAAGTTGTGATTACTTAAGTAAAAGATAATGAATAGATTAGGAGTATTAACCGTAGGCTATAAAGGTTGGAGAGCAGGAGTGAATAGTAAGAATGTACGACATGCTATTCAAGATAGGTTTATTCACGGATTGATAAAAGACGCTGGTTTTGAAAACCAGTCTTGGGATTGGCAACCTTATTTTCAATACAGAACATTTAATCAATTTACATCATAAACCTGTTTAAACTTTTCTGAAAAGTAAAAGTTTAGACAGGTTAAACATATAAAATTTACCTTCAAAAGAAATATCTCCAAACAAAGAAAATATTTTTTGCACGTTTTACTTCTAAATTGAAAAATAAATGTATATTTGCACCCTAAATTAATAACTGAGGTCGTGAACCTCACAAATTAAATACTTATGCCTGTAAAAATCAGATTACAAAGACACGGAAAAAAAGGAAAACCTTTTTATTGGGTGGTTGCTGCCGATTCTCGTGCGAAAAGAGATGGTAAATTCCTTGAAAAAATAGGAACTTACAACCCTATTTCAAACCCTGCTCAAATCGAATTAGATGTTGATGCAGCAGTGAAGTGGTTAAAAAATGGTGCTCAACCCACTGAAACAGCACGCCGAATCCTTTCTTACAAGGGTGTTTTATTGAAATACCATTTGTTGGGAGGAGTAGCTAAGGGAGCTTTGACCTTAGAGCAAGCCGAAGCTAAGTTTAATGCTTGGTTAGAGCAAAAAGCTGGAAAAATTACCTCAAAAGAGGAAAAATTAGCAAAAGACAAAGCAAATGCAAAAGCATCAGCTTTAGCTGCTGAAAAAGAAACTAATGAAAAACGCAAAAATGCTGCAATTGCAAAAGCTGCCGAAGCAACTCAAGAAGTAGCTGATACAGAAGTGGCTACAAGTGAAGAAAACAACGAAACTGAGGCTTAATTTATGACTTTGAAAGATTGTTTTTATGTAGGAACAATTGTGTCAAAGTTCAGTTTCAAGGGGGAAGTGTTAGTGAAATTAGATTCTGACGACCCTGAATTGTATGAAAATTTGGAATCAGTTTTTATTGCTCTGGGCAATAATCTGGTTCCTTTTTTTATTGAACGCTGTTCTTTACACAAGTCTGACTTACTACGAATTAAATTTGAAGATGTTTCAAGTGAAGCTGATGCAGAGGCTTTATTGAAACATAAACTTTACCTACCCCTGTCTTTTCTGCCTAAACTCAACGGAAATAAATTTTATTATCACGAAATCATTGGATTTTCTATGGAAGACATAAATTATGGATATGTTGGGGAAATTACAGGCGTAAATGACAATACCTCACAAGCTCTCTTTGAGGTAGAAAATGAAAAAATTCAGATACTTATTCCGATGAATGATGAATTTATTGAAAAAGTTGATCGAGTAAATAAAAAAATCATCGTAAAAACCCCCGAAGGACTGATTGATTTGTACTTATCTTGAATTCACAATTAGCAATTCAGAAAATTTCAAAAGTTCCGAGAAGGAAAAACACCTCAAAACCATAGAATTTTGAGGTGTTTTTTAATTTCGTTATACGGATAAACTCTTATGCTTCTCCTTTCTGTCCAAACAACGGAACGGAATGATGCCCATTTTCTTCAATAACTCCGTTTGATTTTTCAAAACGTTGAATATTTTCGGATAGTGCGTTCAACAACCGTTTTGCGTGTTGAGGCGTGAGTATCACACGACTGCGCACTCTCGCTTTTGGAACACCGGGCATTACATTCACAAAGTCAATCACAAACTCACTCATCGAATGATTGATAATTGCCAAATTTGAATAGACTCCATCGGCAACTTTCTCATCTAATTCGATGCTTAATTGCCCTTCGTTTTCTTTTAAATCGTTCATTGTCTATTTTGATTTTTTCTTCTCAACGACTTCCATTTCAGCTTTTGAACCTACCAGAATTTTCTCGTAACGTTTCAACCCTGTTCCCGCAGGAATTCTGTGTCCTACAATTACGTTTTCTTTCAATCCGTCAAGCGTATCAACTTTTCCGCTTACGGCAGCTTCGTTCAACACTTTGGTTGTTTCTTGGAACGATGCAGCCGAGATAAACGATTTAGTTTGCAATGACGCTCTTGTAATACCTTGTAATACAGGAGTTGCCGTTGCTGGAATCACATCGCGCGCTACTACCAAATTCTTGTCAGCACGTTTGAGTAATGAATTTTCATCACGCAACTGACGCAATGAAACAATTTGTCCCGCTTTCAAATGCTCAGAATCACCCGCATCTTCTACGATTTTCTTTCCGAACAATTTATCGTTTTCTTCTGTGAAATCATCTTTGTGAACTAACTGTCCTTCAAGGAATAACGTATCACCTGGGTCTTGAATTTCAACTTTGCGCATCATTTGACGAACAATAACCTCAAAGTGCTTGTCATTGATTTTTACCCCTTGCAAACGATATACCTCTTGAACTTCGTTTACCAAATATTGTTGTACGGCAGAAGGACCTTTGATGTTCAGAATATCATCAGGAGTTACTGACCCATCAGAAAGAGGTTTTCCAGCACGCACATAGTCGTTCTCTTGCACCAAAATCTGACTTGATAGTTTCACTAAGTACTTGCGCTCTTCACCCAAGCGAGAAGTAACGATAACTTCTTTGTTTCCTCGTTTGATTTTTCCGAAAGAAACCACCCCGTCAATCTCTGAAACAATTGCAGGATTTGACGGATTACGCGCCTCAAACAACTCCGTAACACGTGGTAAACCTCCCGTAATATCCCCAGATTTTGCTGAGTTACGCGGAATTTTCACCAATACTTTTCCTTCTTCAACTTTGCTTGCGTTCTCAACCATAATGTGAGCTCCCACAGGCAATGTATATGAACGTAAAACTTCTTCGTTTTTATCTAAAATCAACAAAGTAGGAACCAATTTTTTATTACGTGATTCCACAATAACTTTCTCTTGGAAACCAGTTTGTTCGTCGATTTCGATTTGATAAGTAACCCCTTGCTCGATGCCTTCGTAAGCAATTTTTCCTGAAAATTCAGAAATAATAACTGCATTATACGGATCCCATTGGAAAAGCAATGTTCCTTTGGCAACTTCTTGTTTGTCTTTCACGAAAATTTGTGCTCCGTAAGGAATGTCGTGTGTTTGCAACACCATTCCTGTGCGAGGTTCAACAACTTTCAATTCAGAAGAACGAACCACAATGTCCACAGGATTTTTATCGTTGTCTCTTCCTCGAACTACGCGCAAATCTTCAATTTCAAGCACTCCATCAAAACGAGCTTCGGCTTTATTTTCTTCTGAAACGTTACCAGCAACCCCTCCTGCGTGGAATGTACGAAGCGTAAGCTGTGTACCAGGCTCTCCGATAGACTGTGCAGCCACAACTCCAACAGCCTCTCCCGTTTGAACCATTTTTCCTGTTGAAAGGTTTCGACCGTAACATTTAGCACAAATTCCGTGTTTTGCCTCGCAAGTAAGTGCCGAACGTACTTCGACCATTTCAATAGGGGCTTCACTGATTTTCGCAACCACTTTTTCAGTAATTTCCTTACCTGCCTCTACCAACAACTCTTCTGTAAGCGGATTGTAAACATCGTGCAATGAAACGCGTCCTAAAATACGTTCACCCAGAGTTTCTACCACCTCTTCATTCTTTTTCAAAGCACGTACTTCAACCCCTCGCAATGTGCCGCAATCTTCGGTGTTGATGATAACATCTTGTGAAACGTCAACCAAACGACGAGTCAAATATCCCGCATCGGCAGTTTTTAAAGCCGTATCCGCCAAACCTTTACGTGCACCGTGAGTTGAAATGAAGTACTCCAAGATTGACAAACCTTCCTTAAAGTTTGATAAAATCGGGTTCTCAATAATCTCTCCACCTCCAACAGTTGATTTTTTTGGTTTTGCCATCAAACCACGCATACCAGTAAGCTGACGTATCTGCTCTTTAGAACCCCGAGCTCCTGAATCCAACATCATATACACAGAGTTAAATCCTTGTTGGTCAGTACTAATACGTTTCATTGCTAACTCAGTAAGTTGGGCATTGGTTGATGTCCAAACGTCAATCACTTGGTTGTAACGTTCGTTATTGGTGATAAGTCCCATATTATAGTTCATCATAATTCCGTCAACCAATCCGTTGGCTTCAGCAATCATATCGGCTTTTTCTTGTGGAATGATGATATCACCTAAACTAAATGAAAGACCTCCTTGGAAAGCGAACTTATATCCCATATTTTTAATCTTGTCCAAGAAATCTGCCGTAACAGGAATGCTTGTTGATTTTAAAATATGTCCGATGATGTCACGCAATGATTTTTTGGTGAGCACCTCATTGATATATCCTGCTTCTGCTGGAACTACTTCATTGAAAAGCACCCGACCTGTGGTAGTTTCCGTTAGTTTGTAAACAATATTTCCTTCTTCATCTAAATCTCTTACACGAACTTTGATGAATGCATTTAAACTTAATTTTTTCTCGTTGTAAGCAATATTTACCTCTTCGGCAGAATAGAACACCATTCCTTCTCCTTTGATAGGATATTCAGGTGTTGATTTTCTTCCTTTGGTCATATAATAAAGCCCGAGAACCATATCCTGAGAAGGTACGGTAATAGGAGAACCATTTGCAGGATTCAAGATATTGTGCGATGCCAACATCAAAAGTTGTGCTTCCAAAATGGCCTCTGGTCCTAATGGCAAATGCACAGCCATCTGGTCACCGTCAAAGTCGGCATTAAACGCCGTACACACCAATGGGTGCAACTGAATGGCTTTTCCTTCAATCAACTTAGGTTGGAAAGCCTGAATACCTAAACGGTGCAATGTAGGGGCACGGTTCAAAAGCACAGGATGTCCTTTGATTACGTTTTCTAAAATATCCCAAACAACAGGTTCTTTTTTGTCAATAATTTTTTTGGCAGATTTCACCGTTTTTACGATACCACGCTCGATTAACTTACGGATAACGAATGGTTTATAAAGTTCTGCTGCCATATTTTTTGGAAGACCACACTCATAAAGTTTCAATTCAGGTCCTACAACAATTACCGAACGAGCCGAGTAGTCCACACGTTTTCCAAGCAAATTCTGACGGAAACGTCCTTGTTTTCCTTTCAATGAATCCGAAAGTGATTTCAACGGACGATTAGATTCAGTTTTTACAGCCGATGACTTACGTGTGTTATCAAACAATGAATCCACAGATTCTTGTAGCATACGTTTTTCGTTACGCAAAATTACTTCCGGAGCTTTGATTTCCATCAAACGTTTCAAACGATTGTTTCGGATAATCACGCGACGATAGAGGTCATTTAAGTCCGAAGTAGCGAAACGCCCACCATCTAACGGCACCAACGGACGCAATTCAGGTGGAATCACAGGAATCACCTTCATTATCATCCATTCAGGTTTATTTTCACGGTTGTTTTTCGCTTCACGGAAAGCCTCCACCACTTGCAAACGTTTCAAAGCCTCCGTTTTGCGTTGTTTTGAACTTTCGTTGTTTGCTTTATGGCGCAGGTCATACGAGAGTTCATCTAAGTCCAATCGCTGTAACAAATCTAACAAGCACTCAGCTCCCATTTTAGCGATGAACTTATTGGGGTCAGTATCTTCTAAATATTGATTCTCAACAGGAAGTGATTCCATTATGTTAAGGTATTCCTCTTCGGAAAGAAAATCCAATGGCTGAATATCTTCTCCGTCAGGACCTTTGGCGATACCTGGTTGAATAACAACATATCGCTCATAATAGATAATCATATCTAATTTTTTAGAAGGCAATCCTAACAAATATCCGATTTTATTGGGTAAGGAACGGAAGTACCAAATGTGAGCAATAGGCACTACCAAATTGATATGCCCCACACGGTCACGACGTACTTTTTTCTCGGTTACTTCCACACCACAACGGTCGCAAACAATTCCTTTGTAACGAATGCGTTTATACTTTCCACAAGCACATTCATAATCCTTTACAGGACCAAAAATACGCTCACAGAACAAACCATCACGCTCAGGCTTGTGCGTACGGTAGTTAATGGTTTCGGGTTTAATAACTTCCCCACGAGAAGCCGCTAAAATCGACTCTGGTGAAGCCAACCCAATAGAAATTTTATCGAATTTCGAAACAGTTGTATTTTTATCTCTTGCCATATTACAATGATATATGTAATTTTTAACTTCGTTTTGTGTTGTTATCTATGTTATTTTTTGTGTCAGAGCAATGCTTAATCCTCGTAATGTCCGTAAGCTGAAAGTATTTCTACTCGTTTTTCATCTTCGAAAACTTCATAAACTAAACGATGCTTTTTGTCAATTCTTCGTGAAAAAATTTGTCTCTCTCCAAATCCTTTAAGTGCTTCTACTTGACCTGTTCCTGAGGAGGGAGTTTTTTCTATTTCTTCCAAAAGTTCAAAAATCTTAATTAAAAGCTTTTTCTGTCCAGATTTTCTGTGTTTTTGAATATTGTCTTCCCATTTTTTTGAGAAAATAAGTTTGTACACTTCCATCTATCCTAAAAGCATTTCTTTTAATTCACTTTTACTGAGTTCTCTTTTCGGACTTTTTGAAGCCTCTTCAATCATTTGGTAAAATTCCTTTTTTGACATTTTGGTGTCATCTTGGATTTTTTCAACTTTAATCTTTTTGGCTTTTATTTTTTTTAAAAAAGTTTCAAAAAAAGATAAGTCTGATTCTTTAATTTCTACGGTAATCCTTGCTGTGTTCATTGCCTTATTGTTTTTTATTTTTTTACTACAATAATCATACTAAAAAGAGTGATTTTAAGTATTTTAGCATCAAATACTACTTTTTCAAGATTATTGTTTTCTGAAATTTACAAATTACTAAAACTAAAATTCTCGTAAAAATTGACCAAAATTAGAAAGTGACAAATTTTCAAAAATGAATCAATACTCGTTTCTGACACATAGTTTCATATCATTGATGATACACTTTGTTAGAAAAAAAACATTCCAACAAAGTGTATCTTATCAATTGATTATTCTTCTAAACGGATATCCAATCCAAGACCTTTCAATTCGTGCATCAATACGTTAAACGATTCTGGCAATCCTGGTTCAGGCATTGTTTCTCCTTTAACGATAGCCTCATAAGTTTTGGCTCTTCCGATTACGTCATCTGATTTTACGGTCAAGATTTCACGAAGCGTACTTGAAGCGCCATAAGCCTCCAATGCCCAAACCTCCATCTCTCCAAAACGCTGACCTCCGAACTGGGCTTTTCCACCCAAAGGTTGTTGCGTGATGAGTGAGTAAGGACCAATAGAACGCGCGTGCATCTTGTCATCAATCATATGTCCGAGTTTAATCATATAGATAACTCCAACGGTTGCCGGTTGGTCAAAACGCTCTCCTGTTCCTCCGTCATATAGGTATGTATGTCCGAAACGCGGAATGCCAGCTTTGTCCGTAAGTTCATTAATTTGGTCTAACGAAGCTCCGTCAAAGATTGGTGTAGCGTATTTTTGTCCTAATTTTTGACCTGCCCAACCCAATACGGTTTCATAAATCTGACCGATGTTCATACGTGAAGGCACCCCAAGCGGATTCAACACAATATCAACAGGTGTTCCGTCTTCCAAGAAAGGCATATCTTCATCACGAACAATACGAGCTACAATACCCTTATTTCCGTGACGACCCGCCATTTTATCACCTACTTTTAATTTACGTTTTTTAGCAACATAAATTTTTGCTAATTTCAAAATTCCTGCTGGAAGCTCATCTCCCACTGAAATGGTAAACTTATCACGACGCAACGCTCCTTGCAAATCGTTCAATTTGATTTTGTAATTGTGTAATAAATCATCAATCAAATCGTTTACTTCCTTCTCATCTGTCCAGCCTCCTGAAACCAAATGCGCGTAATCATCGATGGCTTCAAGTACTTTTACAGTATATTTTTTTCCTTTTGGGATAATTTCTTCTCCTAAATCGTTTACAACACCTTGTGAAGTTTTCTTATCAACCAAAACGAAAAGTTTTTCAATCAATCTATTTTTAAGTGCCTCAAATTTAGAGTTGTATGACGCCTCAACCACAGCGATGTCTTCTTTGTCCTTGTTGCGTTTTCTCTTATCTTTGACAGCTCTTGAAAACAATTTTTTATCAATCACTACTCCGTGTAACGAAGGTGACGCTTTGAGCGAAGCATCTTTCACATCACCTGCCTTGTCTCCAAAAATAGCTCGTAACAACTTTTCTTCTGGCGTTGGGTCTGATTCTCCTTTTGGTGTAATTTTACCAATAAGAATATCACCCGGGCGAACTTCCGCTCCAATGCGAATCATACCATTTTCATCCAAGTCTTTGGTTGCATCTTCTGAAACGTTTGGTATATCATTGGTGAGTTCTTCCGCTCCTAACTTCGTATCACGAACCTCTAATGAATACTCATCGATGTGGATAGATGTGAAAATATCTTCTCGCACAACACGTTCTGAAATTACAATCGCATCTTCAAAGTTGTACCCTTTCCAAGGCATAAACGCTACCTTCATATTACGTCCTAATGCCAACTCTCCTTGTTCAGTAGCATATCCTTCACAAAGCACCTGACCTTTGGTTACTCTATCACCTTTACGAACAATAGGTTTCAGATTGATGCAAGTTCCTTGATTCGTTTTTTGGAATTTAATAAGGTCATACACCGTTTGCTCTTCATCAAAACTTACTAATTTTTCATTTTCAGTTTTATCATAAGTGATTATAATTTTCTCAGCATCAACGTATTCTACTATTCCTTCACCTTCGGCATTCATAAGTACACGTGCATCAGAAGCCACACGACGCTCCAATCCTGTACCTACAATTGGCGACTCTGGTTTTAATAAAGGCACTGCTTGACGCATCATATTCGAGCCCATCAAAGCACGGTTCGCATCATCGTGCTCCAAAAACGGAATGAGTGAAGCTGAAATTGAAGCAATTTGGTTAGGCGCAACGTCGATGAATTCAACTTGATTAGGTTCAATTACAGGGAAATCACCGTCTTCTTTAACCACGACTCTTTCTTCTGTGATATTTCCTTGACTATCCAAACTGATATTCGCCATACCGATTTTCAAGCCTTCTTCCTCTTCGGCACTCAAATAGGTCATATTTTTCAAATCAACTTTTCCGTCAGTAACTTTGTGGTAAGGCGTTTCAATGAATCCCATACCATTTACTTTCGAGAATACAGCCAAAGAAGAAATCAAACCGATGTTTGGTCCCTCAGGAGTTTCAATCGGACATAAGCGTCCGTAATGCGTATAGTGAACGTCACGAACCTCAAAACCAGCACGTTCACGTGAAAGTCCACCAGGTCCAAGTGCCGACAATCTTCGTTTGTGTGTAATCTCAGCAAGCGGATTGGTTTGATCCATAAACTGAGAAAGCTGATTCGTTCCGAAGAATGAATTAATCACCGAAGAAAGTGTTTTTGCATTAATCAAATCGATTGGCGTAAACACTTCATTATCACGAACATTCATTCGTTCACGAATCGTGCGCGCCATACGAGAAAGCCCAACTCCAAACTGAGCAGAAAGTTGTTCCCCTACTGTACGTACACGACGGTTCGATAAGTGGTCAATATCATCCACCTCCGCCTTTGAGTTGATAAGTTCAATCAAATATTTAACAATGGTGATGATATCTTCCTTCGTAAGAACTTGCTTATCTTCTGGAATATCAATTCCTAATTTTTTATTAATTCTGTAACGACCCACATCTCCCAAGTTGTAACGTTGGTCAGAGAAGAACAACTTGTCAATAATGCCACGAGCCGTCTCCTCATCGGGTGGTTCAGCATTACGCAACTGACGATAAATGTGCTCTACTGCCTCTTTTTCAGAGTTTGTAGGGTCTTTTTGTAGTGTGTTATGAATGATTGTGTAGTCAGTGGCTTGGCTATCCTCTTTATGTAAAAGGATAGTTTTCACATCGGCTTCCACAATTTCTTCTATATTATCCTTATCGAGAACAGTATCCCTATCCAAAATAATTTCATTACGTTCGATAGAAACTACCTCTCCTGTATCTTCATCAACAAAGTCTTCGTGCCAAGTGTTCAATACACGTGCGGCTAAACGACGACCAATATATTTTTTCAAACCTGTTTTTGAAACCTTGATTTCTTCTGCCAAATCAAAAATTTCTAAAATATCTTTATCACGCTCAAAACCGATGGCACGGAAAAGCGTTGTTACAGGTAATTTTTTCTTACGGTCGATGTACGCATACATCACATTATTGATGTCTGTTGCGAATTCAATCCACGAGCCTTTAAAAGGAATAATTCTCGCAGAATAAAGTTTTGTTCCATTGGCGTGGAACGACTGCCCGAAGAAAACCCCAGGTGAACGATGTAATTGTGACACGATTACACGTTCTGCTCCATTAATAACGAACGTACCGCTGGCAGTCATATAAGGCACAGTACCTAAATATACGTCTTGCACAATGGTTTCAAAATCTTCGTGTTCGGGGTCTGTGCAATATAATTTCAACCTTGCTTTGAGTGGCACGCTATAAGTTAGCCCTCGTTCGATACACTCTTGAATGGTGTAACGAGGTGGGTCTACAAAATAGTCAAGAAACTCAAGCACAAACTGATTACGAGTATCTGTTATAGGAAAATTTTCCTTAAATGTGTTGTATAAACCTTCATTGCCTCTTTCGTCAGATTTGGTTTCTAATTGAAAGAAATCTTGAAACGATTTAATTTGAATATCCAAAAAATCAGGATAATCTGGTGTGTGTTTTACGGAAGCAAAATTTACTCTTGCGGTCTGATTCGTAAGCATTTACTTTATAGTTTAATTTATAAGTCAAAAGTCAACCTTCCGAGCATTGGTGAACTTGGCAAAGCTACATTCAAAAAGCCGTTAGTTGTCAGTCGTTAATCAAAAATCTTTTCAATATTTTTGAAAAGCTATTCAGAAATATTTTTCTGAAAATTCGCTACACAGAACGAAATTCAAAACTGAACAAGTTGATAAAATATTGATTCTCAGCAATTAAAAAACAACATTCAATCACTTGTCATCAAGAAACGATATAATACGCAAAATGGTTTAGGTCTATTCTTGTCAAGAAAAGACCTAAACCGTATATGTTAAGCTCCGTAAAATTATTTCAATTCTACTTCTGCTCCTGCTTCTTCTAAAGATTTTTTAAGACCTTCAGCTTCGTCTTTAGATACTCCTTCTTTGATTTTTGAAGGTGCTCCATCAACTACTTCTTTAGCTTCTTTAAGACCAAGACCTGTTAATTCTTTTACCAATTTAACAACTGCCAATTTGTTAGCACCTGCTGATTTCAAGAATACGTCGAACTCAGTTTTTTCAGCCGCTGCCTCTCCCGCTGCCGCTGCTGGACCTGCTGCTACTGCTACTGCTGCCGCTGCTGGTTCAATTCCATACTCATCTTTAAGAATTTGAGCAAGCTCATTTACTTCTTTAACTGTTAAGTTTACTAATTGTTCTGCGAAATTTTTTAAATCTGCCATTTCTATCGTTTTTAAAAATTTGTTTATTAATTAATTTGTGTGCGTTTCTTTTTATTTTTCAGACAAAGTTTTGATGATTCCTGCCAATTTTCCGCCTCCTGATTTAAGAGCAGAAACAACGTTTTTCGCAGGTGATTGCAACAAGCCAATGATATCTCCAATAACTTCTTCTTTCGATTTGATTGAAGACAATGCCTCTAATTGATTTGCTCCAATAAAGATAGCCTCTTCAATAAAAGCACCTTTCAAAACTAATTTATCTGATTTTTTTCTGAATTCTTTGATGAGTTTTGCAGGAGCATTTCCTACCTCTGAAAACATCAAAGTACTATTTCCTTTAAGAACTGAAGGTAAATCTCCAAATTCTTTTTCAGAAGCCTCCATTGCCTTTGCAAGCAATGAGTTTTTTACAACTGCCAATTTGATATTTGCTTTGAAACAAGCTCTACGCAAGTTTGTTGTTTCCTCAGCATTCAAACCAGTTAGGTCGGTAACATAAATAACATTGTTCTCAGCCAACTGTGCAGTCAAATTCTCTATTACTAATGATTTTTCTTCTCTTGTCATAATTTCCTTTTTTAACTACCAATTAAACTGATTTTGTATCAACAGGCACACTCGGACTCATTGTTGTCGAAAGATATATCGACTTCACATAAGTACCTTTGGCAGCTGTTGGCTTTAATTTCACCAATGTTTGAAGCAATTCGTGTGCATTATCAACGATTTTATCCGCTGTGAAAGAAATTTTTCCGATAGCAGCGTGAACAATACCTGTTTTATCTACACGGAAATCAATCTTACCTGATTTCACTTCTTGAACTGCTTTTCCTACCTCCATTGTAACGGTTCCTGTCTTGGGGTTTGGCATCAAACCACGAGGTCCTAAAATACGTCCCAATGGTCCCAATTTTCCCATAACACTCGGCATAGTAACAATTACGTCAACATCTGTCCAACCGTCTTTGATTTTTTGTAGGTACTCATCCAATCCAACATAGTCAGCTCCAGCAGCTTTCGCTTCAGCTTCCTTATCTGGAGTTACAAGTGCAAGCACTTTCACATCTTTCCCTGTTCCGTGTGGAAGCGTAACAACGCCACGCACCATTTGATTTGCCTTACGAGGGTCAACCCCTAAACGAACTGCAATATCAACCGAAGCATCAAATTTCGTGTAAGTGATTTCTTTCAATAATGCTGAAGCCTCACTCAATGAATACGTCTTATTGTAGTCAACTTTTGATAAAGCCTCTTTGTGTTTCTTTGTTAATTTTGCCATAATTTCTCAGATTAAAAAGGTTTATCACCAGTTACTGTTATACCCATTGAACGTGCCGTACCAGCAACCATACTCATTGCAGATTCGATTGTGAATGCATTCAAATCAGGCATTTTGTCTTCTGCAATTGCTCTCACCTGATCCCAAGTGATACTTGCTACTTTCTTACGGTTTGGCTGTCCAGAACCTCCTTTAACCTTAGCGGCTTCCAATAGCTGAACTGCAGCAGGTGCGGTTTTAACAACAAAGTCGAATGACTTGTCTTTATAAACTGTGATAACAACAGGGACTACTTTCCCTTGTTTGTCCTGCGTACGAGCATTAAATTGCTTGCAGAACTCCATAATGTTAACACCGGCAGCACCTAATGCGGGTCCAATTGGTGGCGATGGATTCGCTTGACCTCCCCGAGCTTGTAGCTTAACTACTTTACTAATTTCTTTTGCCATTGTTTATTATTAATAATTAATCTATTTGTTTAAACATCAAAAATTGAAAGCCAAAAATCCCGCTTCGCATCAACCAAGGACTTTCGACTTTCAGACCTTTAATGTTCTCTCTATACTTTTTCAACTTGTGTGTAACTCAACTCAAGAGGTGTTTTTCGTCCAAAAATTTTCACCATCACTTCAAGTTTGCGTTTTTCTTCATTGACTTTTTCAATAGTCCCATTAAATCCGTTAAAAGGCCCATCAACAACCCGCACAGTCTCTCCAACCTCAAACGGAATTGCCAAGACTTCAACATTTTCTAAAAGTTCATCGACCTGACCTAACATCCGATTCACATCTGACTTTCGGAGCGGAAGAGGATCTCCTCCCTTTGTTTCACTCAAAAAACCCACGACCCCCGGAATTGACTTGATGATGTGAATGACCTCCCCTGCCAAATTAGCCTTTACCATCACATAACCAGGCATATGCACTTTTTCCTTGTTTATTTTCTTTCCATTTCGAATTTGAACAACTTTTTCGGTAGGCACTAAAACTTCCTCCACATAATCAGCATACCCTAAACGAGAGGTTTCGTTCTCTATGTAGTTCTTTACTTTATTTTCTTGCCCCGTAACGGCTTTAACAACGTACCATTTTTTTTCCAATACTCCTGACATTACCGTTATTTTTTACTTCATAAGATTAAAGTACAACGCCATTATCCACTCAAAGAAAGAATCCATTCCCCAAACCACAAACGAAAACAGGATTGAAAAAGCTACAACAATCACCATTTGGCGCTGTGATTCAGCCAATTCTGGCCACGTTACGTGATTTTTCAATTCTTCGTAAGACTCTTTTATATAGTTTATCATCACATCATCGTTTTTTGCACGGGTGGAGGGATTCGAACCCCCATCAACGGTTTTGGAGACCGCTATTCTACCCTTGAACTACACCCGTTTTTGAGAAAGAAGTTTTGAGAAAGCCCCAAAACTTCTTTTTATATAATTTTTATCGACTTTTCAAGTCAAAAATTAGTCAAGAATTTCAGTTACCTGACCAGCACCTACTGTACGTCCACCTTCACGAATAGCGAAACGTAAACCTACGTTAAGGGCAATTGGTTGCAACAATTCAACAGTGATTGTCAAGTTGTCACCAGGCATAACCATCTCAACTCCTTCTGGTAAAGAGATTGTTCCTGTTACGTCAGTTGTACGTACATAGAACTGAGGGCGATATTTATCTTTGAAAGGTGTATGACGTCCACCCTCCTCTTTGCTTAGGATATACACCTCAGCTTTGAATTTAGCGTGTGGTTTTACAGAACCTGGTTTGCAGATAACCATACCACGTTTGATATCTTTTTTATCAATACCACGAAGCAACAAACCTACGTTATCACCAGCTTCACCACGGTCAAGGATTTTACGGAACATCTCAACCCCTGTAATTGTAGAAGTTAATTTTTCAGCTCCCATACCGATGATTTCAACAGCCTCTCCTGTTTTAGCAATACCTGTTTCGATACGTCCTGTTGCTACCGTTCCACGACCTGTGATAGTGAATACGTCCTCGATTGGCATCAAGAATGGTTTATCAATATCACGAGTTGGTAACTCAATCCAGCTATCGACCGCATCCATCAAATTCAACACAGTTTGAACCCATTTAGGCTCTCCATTCAAAGCTCCCAAAGCTGAACCTTGAACGATAGGTCCGTTATCTCCATCGTAATCGTAAGAACTCAACAACTCTCTCATTTCAAGTTCAACAAGCTCCAACAACTCAGGGTCATCAACCATATCTACCTTATTCATAAATACAACGATACGAGGAATACCTACTTGACGTCCTAAAAGGATGTGCTCACGAGTTTGAGGCATTGGTCCATCTGTAGCAGCAACTACAAGGATAGCACCATCCATTTGAGCTGCACCTGTAATCATATTCTTAACGTAATCCGCGTGACCAGGACAGTCAACGTGCGCGTAGTGACGTGTAGCTGTTTGATACTCTACGTGTGAAGTATTAATCGTAATACCTCTTTCTTTTTCTTCTGGTGCGTTATCGATTGAATCGAAACTTCTTACTTCTGACAAACCTGCATCAGCCAATACTTTTGTAATAGCGGCAGTCAAAGTTGTTTTACCGTGGTCTACGTGTCCAATAGTACCAATATTCAAGTGGGGTTTGGAACGATCAAATGTTTCTTTTGCCATTTTAAATAAATTTTTAAATCTTAGTTATATAATATTAGTGTTCAATGTGTGCAAACCAAGAGCCAATGACGAGATTTGAACTCGTGACCTCTTCCTTACCAAGGAAGCGCTCTACCCCTGAGCTACACCGGCTTATTCTTTTTAAGCCTTCATTAGAGCGGGAGACGAGGTTCGAACTCGCGACATTCAGCTTGGAAGGCTGACGCTCTACCAACTGAGCTACTCCCGCAAATTAATTACAAATTACGAATCTTCAATTAGAAATAACTGTAAAATCGTAATTGTTGATTAACAATCTAATCCAGTGGGAAGAGCAGGATTCGAACCTGCGAAGACATAGTCAGCAGATTTACAGTCTGCCCTCGTTGGCCGCTTGAGTATCTTCCCAATTTCTTAATTCATTAATTATCTGAACATTTTGAGCCGATAGAGGGATTCGAACCCACGACCCCGAGATTACAAATCACGTGCTCTGGCCAACTGAGCTATATCGGCAAAATATTACAACAGGTTTTAAGCCCACCCTACTTGTAACGGAGTGCAAATGTATAGATATATTTTTATATAGCAAAATTTTTTATATTTTTTTTTTCTGTAAAAACTTTTACAAGCTACTTTATTATCTGATTTACAACTAATTAAATAGATTGCAATTCACTTCTAAAACTGTTCTAATATCTCAATACGCTTCTCAATAGGAGGGTGTGTTGAAAACAAAGCCATAAAGCCAGAAGTTTTGTTTTCGATGAACATTTCCTTGACTTCATCGTTCTTAATTTGGTCAATATCGGAGTTCATACTGATTTTATGCAAAGCCCTCGCCAGTGCCAGCGAATCACGGGTCATTTCAACAGCTCCTGCATCAGCCATATATTCGCGTTTGCGCGACAAAGCCAACTTGAATAATACCGACAGCAAGTAAACCACCGCAGCAATCAGCAATATTATCAATATGGCAACTCCGCCTCCCTTATCATTTTTTTTGCGAGAAGAACCTCTTAAAAACATTCGGAACGTCGCATCAGCGATAAAAGCAAATATACCTACAAATATGATGGTAACTATCAACAATCGCACGTCTTTGTTGCGTATGTGCACTAATTCGTGGGCAATCACTCCTTCCAATTCTTTTTCACTGAGCTTGTTGATAAGTCCGCGTGTTAGGGTTACGGCATACGTTTTCTCGTTTATTCCCGAAGCGAAAGCATTCAAGGCTTCTGTTTCAATGATATAAAGTTTAGGCATTTGCATACCAACAGACATACACAAATTTTCTGTCAGGTTATACACCAACATATTGTCCTTGCGTTCAAGCGGACGAGAGTGTGTTGCTAATTGTATCATCCGCGAATGAAAAAAGTATGAAATCAAAAACCAAATTCCTACCCCAATCAAAACAAACGGAATGACAGAAATAAAATATTGGTTTGCAATTTCTGTATTTTTATCATTAAGGAAATACAAAACAGCATACACCTCTACCAGCACTAACAGAGGAAACGCAAGTATCAAAAAAAACGATTTGACGTTATTTCTCGATATTTGAGATTGTATTCCGATGTATTTCATAAAACATAAAAAAAATCCGTTAGAATTTAATTTCAGGAGCCTTTTCTAACTGTTGACGCTGCTCTGTTCCTAAATCAAAGAAAGGTTGTACGGTCATTTTTTTAAAACCTGCCACAATATTGGTTGGAATGGATTGTATGGCAGTGTTCAGTTCTTTGGTCGTTGAGTTAAAATATCTTCTGACGGAAGCTAATTTGTTTTCAATATCTGCAACTTCTTGCTGTAAATGCAAAAAATTAGAGTTAGCTTTCAAATCGGGATACGCCTCAACTTGTACGTTAAAGGCACTCATTGCTGCTCCCAACTCTTTTTCGGCTTCAATTTTTGAATTGACATCGGTGGCGTTCATTGCTTTGCTCCGTGCTTGTGTGATTTTCGTTAAAACATCGGCTTCGTGGGTCATATATCCTTTCACTGCTGCTACCAACTGCGGAATCAAATCGTGGCGTTGTCTAAGTTGCACATCAATATCCGCAAAGGCATTTTCTCGATTGTTTGACAAAGCAACCAACTTGTTATTGGCATAAATACACCAAAAAACAACAATCAATACAAATCCTACTAATACAATAATACCTATCATAATTTTATATTTTTTTTAATTAACTGCTGCAAAGTTAACCTTTTAATGCTAAAAAAACAAAATTATTTTTCACAATCTATACCTTTTCTAAAAGAGCTGAAAATCAATAAGTTTTTCTTTTTTTTCGTATCAAGTAACAAAATTCCTTTTTTTAGTAACATATTTTTCATCATTCTTGTTCAAATTGAAGTAATTTAGCCACAAAAAAATTAAAGCCTATGAAAAAACATATTTTCATATTCGTGATTTTGTTGTTGTGGTGTGGCATCATTATCGCTCAAAATCACAACGAAGGACGTTCCAAAATTAGTTTCAATTCAGGGTGGTTATTCCTCAAAGGTAACACTGACAATGCAATAGCTCTCAACACAGAAACCTCAAATTGGCAAGCGGTGCAGCTTCCGCATACGTGGAATGATAAGGACGTACTTGCTGACGGACAAAGAGGCTATTATCGAGGTATTGGCTGGTATAAAAAAACTTTTCAGCTAAAACCTGATGCTAACAAACGTTATTTTCTGCAATTTGAAGGTGCAAATCAGGTTACAGAAGTTTTTGTCAACGGAAAATTTGCAGGAAAACACATCGGAGGGTATTCTTTATTCAATATAGAATTGACTCCATTTTTGAACGCTTCGGGGAAGCAGTACGTTTCAGTTAAGGTGGATAATAGTTTCAATGAAAATATTCCTCCGCTTTCGGCTGATTTTACCTTTTTTGGAGGTATTTATCGTCCTGTACATTTAATTTCTATGGGGGATAAACATTTCAGTATGTCCGACTATGGTGGTTCAGGAATTTACATTTCTACTCCCAAAGTATCTGAAAAAGAAGCCGAAGTAATCATCGAATATCATCTGCAAAATAAAAGCTCCAGCAAAGTAAAACTTTCGTTGGAAACTTCCATAAAAAAAGATTTTTCTTCCACTTTGGCAGAAAAGAAAACCAACATCACGCTTGCCCCTCAGTCGGATATCGTTACACATATTGTCTTAAAAAAAGTACAAGGCTTTGAATTGTGGGATACGGAAAACCCTGCCTTATATTACGTAGAAAGTCAATTGAGAGAATCCGGAAAACTGCTGGACAACCTCGTGCAACCATTAGGTTTTCGATGGTTTCATTTTGATGCTGAGCGAGGATTTTTTCTCAACGGAAAACACGTAAAATTAATGGGAGCAAATCGTCATCAAGACCGAATTCCGTACGGAAATGCGCTGAATAATGATATGCACCGCCAAGATATGGAGTTATTAAAAAATATGGGGGCAAATTTCTTGCGTAATGCTCATTATCCGCAAGCAACTGAAATTCTTGACAATACCGACCGATTGGGATTGGTAGTTTGGGAAGAAACACCGCTTGTCAATGAAGTAACTGCAAGTGAAGAGCACCATCAAAATGCTGAAAATATGCTTCGGGAAATGATTAAACAGCATTACAATCATCCTTCCGTGTTTATATGGGCGTATATGAATGAAATTTATTGGATGCATCGTTTCAAACCCGAATCTGAATTGCCTACACAGAATCAAGCCACAATGGAACTCACTCGCCGCTTGGAAACGCTTGCCCGTCAGTTAGACCCGTATCGTTACACCGCAATTGCAATGCACAACTATCCTCTGTATGAGGAATCAGGCATTGGGGACATTCCGATGATTGCAGGTTGGAATTTGTATCACGGCTGGTACTATGACAAGCACGAAGATTTCGGCAAATATATGGACGAACAACGCCGCAAGTATCCTAATCGCATTCACTTTATTAGCGAATACGGTGCGGGTTCTGACATTCGCCTTTATTCAGACAAACCTGAAAAATTCGATTTCACGATGGAAGAACAAATTGTTTTCACTCAATCTATTACCAAGCAAATTTTAGAACGACCATACATCGCAGGGGGTTCATTATGGAATTTGGTTGATTTCAGCTCTGAACGCCGTGTTGATGCCACTTCACATATGAACAATAAAGGATTGGTAACACACGACCGTAAACCCAAAGACGCATATTTTTTGGTAAAAGCAATGCTCTCCAAAGAACCTGTGGCAGTGTTGGGTTACCCTTTCCGAAGTGATTGGATTCACATAGCCACTTCGCCCCAAGATTCGCTTATTCCTGTGCGTATGCACGCTTTCTCAAATCAAAAAAGCCTTTCTTTACTTTTAAACAACAAACCCTACGCCACCAGCCAAGTGAAAGACGGCATTGCACAATGGCAGCTTCGTTTGCCCGTCGGAAAATATGCACTCTCACTGCAAGAAAACGGCGATAATGCACAAAATAAACAAATCCGTACACAACTGATTCCTTATGAATTACCACAAGGAAACATAGACATTGCAATGAATTTAGGAGCAAATTACGCATTTATTGACCACCGCACGGGCATCTATTGGTTGCCTGAAAAAGAGTATATACAAGGAAGTTTTGGCTTTATTGGAGGAAAGCAGCTGTATGTCGGAGGAAAAGTAGGTACAAAAGAAGATATTTTAGCCATTGATGAAGAAGATCCTCTGTATCAAGCAATTCGGACAGATATTTCAGAGTTTAGAGCTGATGTTCCTAAGGGGGCGTATGAAGTAGAAATTCTG
The DNA here is from genome assembly GCA_041819925.1 of Capnocytophaga sp. Classification (GTDB taxonomy): domain Bacteria; phylum Bacteroidota; class Bacteroidia; order Flavobacteriales; family Flavobacteriaceae; genus Capnocytophaga. The sequence goes on along the minus strand of JBGYFE010000020.1, from coordinate 11,694 downwards.
ATGGTTGAGTATGTGCCAAAATCACGTCGTTTTGCTGATGAAGACAAAGAAATACGATATGAACCAGGAAAACGTATTTTTAGTATTTCTGCTAACAATGTTCTCATTGAAGAAAATTTGGATTTGGGAGCAACGCACGGATTAAATGTTCCGCATCGGATTTCGTTCCGAGTTGCAGTAACAGATACAAACGGATTATCCATAAAATTTCATCCTCTGAAAGGAGTTCCTATTGTCAGTGGCATTCGCATAAGAAGTGTAAATCATTGAAAATCAATTTTAAAAATATTAATCAATTATATTTCTTTAAACATTTGGTAACATAAATCTCATTTTTGGTAACATAAATTTATGTTTGTTTGGAGATATAGTTTTAATTTAGCCTCATAAAATATTGACAACTGAAAATAACAAGCAACAATGAAAAAAATAATACTGACCATAATTACGATAATGACAATTTCGCTCATCAATGCTCAAACCTATGAAATTACAGGTCGAGTGATTGATGACGAAACCAACGAACCTCTACCTGGGGTAAGTGTCTATGACGCTGCGAACTTCAACGGAACATCTTCTGATTTGGAAGGAAATTTCCGTTTAGGAAATCTAAAAAAGGGAACTACCAAACTCACCGTTTCGTATATGGGATATGAAACTCAACAAATGGCTATAAATATGCCTTCCGACAAGGACAAAAATTTTCAAATACGCCTGAAATTCAGCAATGTTGCTTTGGGAGAAGTTGTTGTTACGGGAAGTTTTGAAGGACAACAACGTGCTCTCAACCAACAGAAAGCTGCCGACAAGATAATGAACGTAGTTTCGGCTGACCTCATCGGAAAATTTCCTGATAAAAACGTAGCTGAATCATTGCAACGATTACCTGGAATTAACATCGCTCGCGATAAGGGTGAAGGTGCAACCGTTTCCATACGAGGAACACCGCAACACTTCACCAACATCAGTATCAATGGCGAGCAATTGGCATCGGTGCAACAAAGCGGCTCCCGAACAGAAGGGCTTGACCTAATTCCTGCCGATCAATTAGGTTCTATCGAAGTAACTAAAACACTAACCTCAGATATGGACGGTGATGCTATTGGCGGAAATATCAACCTGAGAACACCCACGGCACGCTCACTCAAAACACAAATTAAAGGAGATTTAGGAATGGGATTCAATGACCTTTCAGGAAAATTAAATTCCATCGGGAAAATGCAATTAAGCCGACGTTTTTTCGCTAATGATGAAAATCAGAACGGGCGTTTAGGTATTTTGGTCAGTGGAAGTTATTACAGCAATAACAACTCGGAAGACCGTATGGACGTTACTTGGTCGGGCACTAAAAAATCAGTCAAAATGGTTAATGAAGACCTAATTATGCCCGCAAATTATCAATTCCGAAAAACGGAAAACAAACGTACACGCATCGGAACAACCGCTACCATCGATTACAAGGTGAAAGACCACGAAATCATATTCAACTATATGTACAACTACCGAGAAGATGACGATGTGCGTAACCGCTTACGTTTTGACCTTGACCGAACTTCATCTCTATGGATTTCACACGATAGTTTAGTGAATGGGCGTATTCGCCGTGATATCAATCTTTGGAATGAAGTAAAGAAAAATCATAATTTTAACCTTGAAGGAAATCACAATCTGAATGGCTGGAAATTCGATTGGGGAGCTTTTTACACCACCTCAAAAAGAGATTACGCCAGCACACGAGGCGACTTTGCTCGTGACGAAATCAATATTATTGCTGATAACCCTCGAGGAATAATGGAACAAGTTCCTCAATTGCGCCCTGAACATTCTTATAATCTTAAAAATCCTCTGTTACTCAACGACTTCCGCCGATATGAAGAAGATAGTGAATACACCAAAGGCTCTAATTTGGTAGGAAAATTCAATATGAGTAAGGATTATATTTTAGGAGGTTTCAGTGGAAATATCAAATTTGGGGGAAAAGCTCGGAAGGTTACTAACGAAAAATTCCGAAATAACCGAGTTTTTTCATTCTTTGACCCTAATCGAGTGGTTAATCTTCAAGAAGCCTTTGCCTACGTGGCAAGCGACAGAGAGCCTATCAGCTTCCTAAACGGTCGGTATGAATTCGGTCCGAGAGTCGATCGTAACAAGTTTGAAAATTACATACAAACTTACCGCCGATTACTCATCGAAGGAGACGATTCGTGGGACGCTGAACGACTGTCAAAAAATGACACTTACAAAGCCGAAGAAAACGTAAATGCCAGCTATATTATGAATCGCATTCAACTTAAAAATCTACTAATAATTGCTGGTTTACGATATGAATACAATGATGTAAAATACGATGCTTTTGACGTTAAACGTACAGGAACAACCGTTGTAGCAACGCCCATCAGTGGAGGCACGACGTATGGTTATCTTCTACCTAATTTGCAATTCAAATACAACTTGAATGAACTTGCAAATCTTCGGCTTGCCTACACACAATCGTATGCAAAACCTAATTTTGTAGACATTGTTCCGTTTGTGAATTACGATGCCGATGCGGCAAGGCTTTTCATCGGAAATCCAGAGTTGAAACCTTCTCTTTCTAATAATATTGATTTTATGTTTGAAAAATATAGTAAAGAAGGAGGCATTTTGTCAGCAGGTTTATTTTACAAGGATATCAGCCGTTTTCAATTCTCTCGAATTGTACCTTCGCTTTTGGAAGATTACCCAGGATTTCCGCAAACGGCAGGTTTTGAGTTCCGTCAAGAACAAAACGGAGACCGTGCCTCTGTGTATGGTTTTGAACTTAATTTTATGCAAAAACTTGACTTTTTACCCAATGCACTCAGCGGATTAAGTGTTTATCTAAACTATACTTACACAGGAAGCAAGGCTAACACGCAAGACAGAACCAATATGCGCCTACCCGGACAAGCCTTACACACCGGAAATGCAGCGCTTTCGTGGGATTACAAAGGCTTTTCACTCAAAGGAAGTCTGAACTACAACGGGTCGTACATCTATTCTGTGGCAAGTACGCAAAACGATGATATTATTCAAGACGAACGCTTTCAGTTAGATGTTAATCTTTCGCAACGCATCAGTAAGAAAATCAGCATTTATGCCGAATTTGTCAATCTAACTAACTCTCCGTCAATTCGTTATCAAGGAGATTCAAGTCAAATTTCACGAATTGCTTATTTTGGCTGGTCATCACGTTTTGGGGTAACTTTCCGATTGTAAATACATTAACGAACACTTTAAAGGTTTAAGCAATGAAAAGTAAAATTTTATCTTGGATGACGGTTCTTATCCTCATCTTAACAGCTTGTGAACGAGAAAAACAAATTGATTTGCCCAATGCAACCATCGCCGTAGAAAATTATGATGGAAATGCCATTGTGCAAGAACCTAATGGGAAAATAGAATTGCTCGTAACTGCACAATCGCCCGCTGGCATCAAAAAAATGGAAGTGGTTGTTAATTCAGATGTTGTCAATACCATAGAGCCTGAAAATGTATTTATATACAACTATGACTATCAATACATTGTCCCCTCAACAGCTGATTTGGGTGATGAAATATCTATTATTTTCCGAATAGAAGACAAAGAAGGACGAACCGTTTCTGCTCCTGCCATAACCGTTCAAGTAGCGCAACCTTTTGACATTAAAGAGTTTGCAATTGGAGGAAACACATTTCAAAAAATTTCAGGACGAATTAACCGTGATATAACCCTTACTGCCGATACAAAATGGCTTATAGATGGCATCGTAAGTGTTGATGAAGGTGCTACACTCTCCATTGAAGCAGGAACAACGGTCTATTTCCGAACATTTGCTAATACAAATTACAGTCAATTAGTCATTTTGCAAGGCGGAAAACTTTCGGCATCAGGAACACGCACTGAACCCATAGTTTTCACCAGTGACAAAACCTTGACAAACACGGGCAATCGTTCTGATTGGGGAGGAATTATCATCAACGGAGCTGCACCAACTAACGCAGGCAGCACCGTTTTGTCGGGAGGTTTTCGGTACGGCGGAACAAACGCTAATGACGATTCTGGCTCACTTCGTTTTGTACGTATTGAACACACCGGAAAAAACGGGTTTCACGCCTTACAGCTCAATGGCGTAGGTAGTGGCACAACAATAGAATACATTCAGTCATTCAACTCATATAATAACGCTTTTCGTTTGCGTGGCGGACGAGTGTCGCTTCGCTACATTGCAGGAATACAACACGGAGGTTATGGCATTTGGGCAGATGAAGGCTGGCAAGGCAACGGTCAGTTTTGGCTTTTCCAAACCGACATAAAAGCAACCATTACTCCCGTAAACTATTGGAATCAAGCCCGCTCAATAGAATTGCGTAATGATGATTCGGTTTTCGACAAACAACCTCGCACAACGTTCAAAATCAGCAATGTAACTTTAATCGGAAATGGTTACACAGCAAACACTTCTGACGGAACGCGTCGTGGAATACGCATTCGACGCGGTGCAGAAGGTTGGTTTTATAATGCCATCATTACTGAGTTCCCAAGCGATGGAGTGCGTGTAGAAGACCTTGCGTTAGAAACTCTGGGGGTAAACACCATCATTGACCATATTCATTCATACAACAACTTTTTGAACTGGGAACAAGAAGCCAAAACGTTCTTTTTTGAAAGCGGAAAATACAACCTTCAAGAAACCGCCATAACGGGAATTTCACAAACCAATTTTGTAGGAACAACACCTTCTTCCTTCAACCCATCTTCTATGGGAAATTGGTTTCAAAGTGCGCCTTACATTGGAGCGGTAAATTCCTCTAATGATTGGACAATAGGCGGTGCTTGGTTCAAAAATAGTGATGGTTCTATAAGATAAAAAATACAATCTAAAAAATAAAACGCTATGTTACAATTGAAAAAAAGTTTAAATTTGGCAGGAATCTTAATCGGATTTTTGCTTTTTGCCTCTTCTTGCAACGATAAAGAAACAGAATATGCAGCCCCAATAGTTTCTGTCAATGGGGAATCTGTCATCGACCTTGCGCCAGGAGAGACCACTGAAATAAAACTCGCTCTCAATGCCGATGGGGGTGCAAAATCAGTCGTTGTGAATAAAAATGGAGGTTTTTTGAGGGAATTTCCTGTACACTCCACTGCTTCTGAGTTCATTTACACCACAGAGGCGCTTCCAAGCGGATTGGAAGAGGGCGAAGAAGTAAAATACAGCTTTATTTTAGTGAATCTAAACGATGTGGACAGTGCCGAAATTCCTATTACGATAAAAACCGCTTTGTACAATAAAATAACCGTAGGAAGCAGCCAACTTTTCAGTCTAAACATCGGAACTGACGGAATCGTATCTTCGGGACAACACGTAAAACTTATCAAAGAACGTAACTATTTCATTCCCAATTCACTTACTTTTGAAAGTGGTTCTTCTTTGACCATTGAAGAGGGTGTGCAGGTGTATATGAATGCTGAGGCCGCCACGGCAGTTACACTTGAAATTGCAGGTGAAGCCAACATCTCAGGAACAGTAACAAATCCGGTGGTAATGACAAGTTCCAAGATACTCACCGACCCCACCTCAGCAGAAGCAGGTGATTGGAGCAGATTTACGCTCAAAGGTTCAGGAACAACTTCTAACAATGGAAAAATAAGCTACTTACGATTAGAGTATGGCGGCGACCGTGTTTTTCGTTTGATGGATGTTGGAGCTACCACGCAAATTGATCACATTCAAGTGTTTCATTCCACAGGAGAAGGGTTTATGATTACTGACGGCAGTGCGCAACTGAAATATTTAGTAGCCACAGATTGTCAAGGAGGTTCGTATCGCCTGGGAGAGAAATACGCTGGAAAGATACAGTTTGCCATTTCCGTAAATTCATCTCGTTTTGGTGAAAATGACGACTTTACAATCCGTGAAGATGCTGCTCCCACTATTGCCAACATAACCCTGCTCGGAGCAGGAGAAGATGTGTCTAACACACACGGAATGCGAATGCGCACCAATGCTGCTCCCAAAGTGTACAACAGCATCATTGCGCAATTTCCTCGTCGTGGACTCAGAGCTGATGACAACGTAGCCATCACAGACCTTACAGGTTCAGCCGTTTTTGCCTATTCGTATGTTTTCAACGTAAAAACCGACCCTTATAGAGGATTGGCTACCGCTTTTGCTGGAACATTCAATGCAACAGACGGAACTATTCAAACTAATCCGTTTTATAACAATGTAATCAGTTTTCTTGATAAAAAATATACGCTGAAAACTATTGACGGAATTGGTGTAACGGATTTCATTCCCACCACTGAGCAAGCGAGCGGGTTCAATCCGTCATCACTTGATGCTTTCTTTACCTCAGCTCCTTATGTCGGGGCTATCAAAGATGCTTCCGATGATTGGACAAAGGGCTGGGTTAAAAATCCTGACGGTTCTGTGAGATAATAACACATCGAAACACGTTTTGTTAAATTCTATCTATCTTTGCCAAAGTTTTTGACTTTGCAATTTTTAATTAAAAATTAAATACACAAGAAATGAAATATTGTTTTTTAGGGCTTTTGTGGCTCTCTTTCGTATGTCTGTCAGCTCAAGAAGTTTCTTCGGAATTACAAGCCCGATGGGACAAAGAATCTTCTGTTCCTAAAAATCCGTTGTTGGAACATCGCCCTACGTCGCTTCCTGATAGAATAACGCTCGTTCCGTTAGCTTCTGACAATAAGGAAATTGCCGTGATATGGCGTACCGATACATTAATAACACAAGGAACTGTGGAATTAGTGGAAGGAAATGAGTTTTCTTTTCCGAAAGCAAACCGAAAACGTTTCGAGGCTTCTTACAGTGTTGTGCAATATAAAGATTATCCGATGCACTATCACAAAGCCGTAATCACTGACGCTGACCTTAAACACGGAAAAACCTATCGTTATCGTGTAGGGAATGCCCCGAAATGGAGCGCTTGGCACACTTATACGCATCACCATCATAATGATACGCTCAAATTACTTTATTTTGGAGATACTCAAAACGGAATTTACAACCATTCGATGCGTATTTACAAAGATGCTTTACGCAGATTTGGTGATGCACAACTTGCCATACACATTGGTGATATGATAAACCACGCTAATAACGACTATGAATGGTCAGAATGGCACGCTTCCACCGAAGATATTAATACGACAATGCCCATAATTGCCACACCTGGAAATCACGAGTATTTAAAAAATCTGGAAGGAAAGAAAGTAAAACTTTCTAATTATTGGACGGCTAATTTTCCTTTCCCCTATACGTGGGAAGCAGGGCAATACTGCTTGGATTATGGCTTTGTGCGCTTTATTGTGCTGAATTCTAATGAAAAACTTAACGAACAAGGTGTATGGTTAGACCAAATTTTGTCTGAAACACAAAAAGATTGGGTAATTATCGTATCACACCACCCTATTTTTTCAGGAGCAAAAAAACGTATCAATGAAGGTTTGCTCGAAAATTGGTTGCCTGTCATTGAAAAGCATAAAAACAAAATAGGACTCGTTTTGCAAGGGCACGACCACACTTACGCGCGAGGTGGATTGGAAAATAGAACAGGTAGTAAAGAAAAACCTTCACAACCCGTTTTTACTGTAACTGTTGTTGGTGATAAATATTATCCGCTTGACCCACAAAGTTGGATGGACGTTTCTTTTCCTGAAGCAAGTTCATACCAGTATATTGAGATTTGCAAAAACAGCATTTCATACAAAGCAATCAGCCAAACAGGTACGCTCATTGACCAATTCGTGATTGAAAAGAGTAAAAAAAAGTCAAAAAGGAAAACAAAATAGTTTTTTTTCGGGTATTTTCCCCTTAAAAAGGATTTTAAAAACAGTATAAATATGTTACGAAATTTGTTTGTGGTTGGGTTTTGCTTTTGTTTAAGCAATTTGTTTGCACAACCTGATGTTTTTCAATGGAAAGACGAACAAACACTTATTGTCAATGACGGAATGAGCAAACAAACCTATCTCTGGAAAGATGGAGCTCTTTGGCTTACCGAAGCAAAACCTCTCACAAGCGAGGCAACAGATAAATTCACAAATCCCATTCCTGACCACAGCACCAACGGAACGCCCATAAAAATCAATCATCACACACAGCGTTTTTCGGCTACGGAACGAACATCAGCATATTGGCAGCTTGAATTACATAGTGTTTATTCTTCGTATGAAACCAAGCGGATATTGCGTGTTTATGACAACTCCGCAGGCATTGAGTGGCGATTTTTAGTGAAAGGAAATAACAATTTATTTTCTGTTCCAACAACCTCGGACAAAGGACTTGTAGAAGACGTTTCTTTACTCAGCGGAAATATGCCTTATTACTACGCTTTTCCTCTATTGTCGCCTCATTTTACTACCAAAATCATTTCTTTTCAAGAAGCTACTGACCATCATAGTAATATCGTCAACATAAGAGAAGAACTTCCGTATCGAAAACCTCAATACTACAAAGGTTCAGTGCTTCTTGCTGAAAATAACAACACTCACAACGTACACCTTTTGGTAAAACTTTCTCCGTTACAAGATGCCCAATCGGAATATGTTGGCTTTGATTTCAGTACGGATTTTTCAGCAGTGAAAATATTTTCTTCGGGAATTGATTCCCAAACAGAAACAAATGAATGGCAGGAGGCTTATGCCGTTTTCTCGGTGATGTATGCCCAAAACGAAGAAACCGCATTAAATGCTTACAAACGTTATGAATTGAGCATACATCATTATCTTCCAAAGGAAGATAATACGTTCACAATGAACACTTGGGGCGATAGAAATCGTGATAGCCGAATTAACGAGAAATTCATTCTCAACGAATTGGAAGCGGCTGCCCAACTTGGAATTACACACTATCAAATTGATGACGGCTGGCAACAAGGAACATCGAGTAATTCAGCAAACAAAACAACAAATTCACGCTGGGACGATTGGAGTAAGTCGGATTGGGAAGTGCATCTTTTACGTTTTCCAAAAGGATTGGGCAAAGTGCAACGCAAAGCAAAATCGCTTGGCATTGAATTAGGACTTTGGTTTAATCCTTCAAAAAATGACAATTATCTTTCGTGGGAACGTGACCGAGATATTATCCTTGACTTACACCGAAAACATAACATTTCGTGGATAAAAATAGATGGATTGCTCATTGGTAACAAGCAGGCAGAAAACCGAGTACAACGACTTTTGCAAGAAGCTCGCCAGCAAAGCAATGGGCTACAATTTAACATTGATGTTACCGCAGGAAAACGGGGAGGATATTTCTTTTTGAACCATTTAGGAAATATTTTCCTTGAAAATCGCTATACGGATTGGGGCAACTACTATCCACATCTTACTTTGCGCAATGTGTGGACGCTTTCCAAGTACGTTCCTATACAACGTTTTCAAATAGAATGGCTTAACAAATGGCGCAACGAAGACGAATATCCTAAAAATGACCCTCTAAAACCAAAAAACATTCCATTTGATTACCAATTCGCCATCACGATGATGGGGCAACCTCTTGCGTGGATGGAAGCCACAAGTTTGCCAAAAGAGGCTTTCTCGGTAACCTCACTCATTGATTTATGGAAAAAAGAACGCAATGAAATGCAAAGCGGAATTATACACTCTGTTGGAGAAATGCCTGATGGTTACAGCTTTACGGGATTTGTTAGTTACACACAAAATAGAATTTATGTTTTATTTTTCAGAGAAAACACCCCTACTGAAACTTCTGTTTTTACACTTCCTTTTGGAACTTTTTCAGATAAAAAATTTGTTAAACTTGCTGGTGAGGGTAAACTAATTTCTACTGAAAATACCTCTGTAAAAGTGCATTTTCCATCTAAATTTCGATTTTTGTGGGGATATTTCGAGTAAAAATTAATTGTTCTTCATTTTCAAACAAAAAAACTATTTTTTAGGATAAATGAGTGAAAACCAATGTTCTCTCTAATTTTTGAGATAAAATTTATCAGACTGGTTCAGAATAAGTTACAATATCAATTCCGATATTGTTAGGGTCTTTGATGGCGAAATGACGGTCGCCCCAAGGCTCATCCCGCAAGTCGATTTCGATGGGAATGTTTTTGGCTTTCAACTGATGGTACATCTCATCTACATTGGCAACTTCAAGGGTCAGATACACGCCTTGATTCTGAAAAGGTTGCTGAAAAATGGGCTGTTGGCTTGGGTGATGGGGCAATAAAAAGCTAATTTCCGCTTCGTGATTGGGCGTGTGCATCAGTAAATAAAATTCGTTTTCAAAGGTTACGCCAAAACCTAATATTTCGGTGTAAAAGGCTTTAGTTTCGGCTAATTTTTCGGTGATGATTCCTGCATTTAATTTCATTTTTAACTCGGTTTAAATTGTTATGCAAAGTTATCCCGATAAGCAGTTTGAAAATAGGAAAAAACGGACAAAATCAATTTTCTATTCGTTTATTTCTCCTTTCGGGTAGCTCGTTTCACAATCCATTGTGTGTGAGTATTTTCCGAAGTTTTCCAACGCTCAATGAGTGGCATTACGGCTTCTTTATTGACTTTCAGCCAATCGGTTAGGTGGTTGGCAACGGATTTTTTTACGAACATAATTTCATCTTCTTTGAGCAATTCCAAAATCTGGAAAACAGGGGTGGGATTTTGCAAAAAAGTGTCCAATTTGCTCGCCCAAGGCAATTTCGGACGCAGACCTTCGCTGGCTAATCGGCGTAAGTGAAAATTGGGAGATTTTGCCCACGCTTCCATAATTTTCAAGGTTTTAGCAGGATATTTCCGAATATACGGACGAATAGCGTATTCCCCTGTGTTCCTTTTAGTTATCTCTTCAATGGCTTTGATAGAGCTGTCGAAATGGTCTAAACCGTATTCTTGCACAAACTTCCCAATGGGCAAAATCCAATAGTAATGGGTAAACATTCCCGTTTGGTTCGGATTTTCTTCGCCCAAAATAGCCAATAAGATTGCCAAAGCCTTGTTGTAATCGGCAGGAAGATAGTTTTTTAACAACTCGGCAATGATACCTACGCGTTGTGTATAAGTTTTACCAACAACCTCATTTTCGGTATTTTGTATGAAATTTCTACTGTCAAAATCTGGATATATCGGCATGATTTTTTCAGCAAGCAATGTCGCAAGATTAGCCCCGAATTTTTCTGTAATGCTGTAATTAGTTCCCATATTCCATTTTGGCGACAAAGGTAATTTATTTTTCAAGAGCAGAATTGTAAAAAAGGGACAGAGTTACCGCTTCAAAACTTCCCTTGGTGTTATGCCATAGAGGAAAACACAATCTTTTTTTCTTTATTTGATATAAAATTAAGTTTTTTTTATTATCTTTGTGTCGCGTGTATATTTTGAACAATGTATACTCAAAAAGACAAGATACATAAGCAAAATGAAAGAACAAATCAAAGATTACTTAGATCTAATCCGTTCCGAAATCAATTTACGAGAAACTGATTTTGAAAACTACAGTGTCTTTGACTTTGTGAATTTTCATCTAATTTACCAATATATTATAAACGACAAAGACAAAAATGATTTTTTTATCGGTATTCCCGAAGACGAATATGGAGAAAACTTCTTTCATTCAATATTTCATTCGATTGTTCTAATCAAGTTGTATCAAAATTTTTTTAATTATGAGAATACATTTCCTAAATTAGAAAAAGGTGATTTGATTT
>JBGYFE010000019.1:0-9206 GCA_041819925.1 Capnocytophaga sp. | reverse complement strand
GGAGGATGTGATATTTATTATGTAAAAGGAGGAAGTGATTACTTTAAACTTTTTCCAATAAAAAAAGAAAAAGATTTTAAATTTACTAAACATCTAAGTATAGAGGAATATTTCAAATCATATGGATTTGATAGTAAATATTCTAACATTTATATGGATAAAGAATATACGTATCAGTTCTTCAAATGGTTTGTAGAGGATAAAAATAATAATCACCACGAGATAATCTCTTCACTCCAGAGTTCAAGAGAAGGTATTTTTAAAAGTAGAAAAAAAAATGTAAGCGTAAATGAATTAGAAAAAACTATTAGTGATCTGAAGAATTTTTTAATTGAAATAAACTATCCTAATAAGGAAAGTTTGACTAAAAAAGATGTAGATTACCTTACAGGAAATTGGTTTGAAGAATATATTTATCATAAATTAAAAGATCAAAATGTTCTTGGAGAAAACTTGCTTATTGGGGTGAGTAGAAAGAATGAAAATACTGAAAATGAGTTAGATATTGTTTATTTGAAAAATAATGAGCTATCTATTATTGAGTGTAAAACTTATATTACGAATAAAGAAAAACCATCTTTACCTAATGATACAATTTATAAATTAGATAGTATATTGAGAGAGTTGGGGTTATTTGCAAAATCGTATATCGCAACACTTAATAAGAATGAAGACCTTAATGATGCACACAGAAAGCGAGCAAAACAATATCGAATAGACCTGATTACTCTTGAAAATTTGATGGAAGATAAATTTATTACTGATATTCTAAAAATTAAAAATGCTCATTAACCTTACCAATCATCCATTATCCCAGTGGAGTGATACCCAAAAGCACCTTGCTGAGCAGCAGTTTGGTAAGGTGGTAGATTGGGCGTTTCCTCGTATTGACCCTATGGCAACAGAGCAGGAAATAGAAAACTTAGCAATAGAATATTTAGAGAAGATTAAAACAATAGCTAAGGAAGAGTCTGTTTTGGTTGTTCATCTGATGGGGGAGCTTTGCTTTTGTTTTGCATTGCTCAGCCTACTCAAAAAAGAAAATATAAAAGTGGTAGCCTCTACCTCACAGCGGGAAGTAGTAGATTTGGGCAACGGAGAAAAGCAGGTGAAGTTTAGTTTTGTAAAATTCCGAGAATATACCTGATAAAGTAATGAGATGAAAACCACTTACTATATATTCAGCCAAGGGAAATTATCAAAGAAAGACCATTCTATCTTTTTTGAATCTCGAGATGAAGATACGGGGGAGCCTTTCTCAAGATTTTTACCCATAGAGAATATTAGTCATATTTACAGTTTTTCACATTTGGGGGTCAATTCCGCATTGTTTAATTTTTTAGGCAAAAAGGGGATTAGCCTCCATTTTTTTGATTATTATGAGCATTATACAGGAAGCTTTCTGCCAAGGAAGGAAATGCTGAGTGGGAAAACACTGGTGGAGCAAGTGCTTTTTTATCACGATAAAGTTCAGAGGGTATGGCTTGCCAAACGCTTTATAATGGGCGGTGCTAAAAATATGTATCGGAATCTGAAATACTATCTCCGCAGAGGAAAAGATGTAGCCAGAAGTATAAAGCAAATAGAGGAATTATATCCTAGAATAAAAGAGGTAAATAATATACCAGAGCTTTTTGGGATAGAAGGGAATATTAGAATAGCATATTATGGTGCATTTAATGAAATTTTAAAAGATTTCAGTTTTGATAAAAGAATTAAAAACCCTCCTGAAGGCGAGATAAACACTTTATTATCTTTTCTTAATATGATGTGCTATACGCTGTGTATGGATATGATTCATCAGACGCAGCTAAACACTACCATTGGCTATCTGCACGAGCCTAGTGATAGGAGGCATTCCTTAGCTCTGGATATAGCAGAGGTATTTAAGCCTGTATTGGTAGATAGGGTGATTTTCACTCTTGTTAATAAAAAAGTGATTCAGCAAGATGATTTTGAAGAGGAACTAGGAAACTGGACGATAAAAAATGCAGCCAAAAAGAAAATTGTAAAAGCTTGGGATGAAAAACTAAAAGAAACCCAAATGTATGATCATCAGTATGTATCTTATAAAACCATCATTCTGAAAGAATGTCACAAAATACAGAATCATCTTCGGAAAGAAACACCCTATAAACCCTTTGAATCTCAATGGTAGTGAGTTAGTTAATGGTTAATTGTTAATGATTTTCAATCGCTAGAAAGTTAAAAGGCTGGAAAGCTAAGAAGTTATATGTTAGTGGTTAGAAAGTTAGAAATTAGAGGTTAGAAAATTGTCTTTTCTCTTTCTTCTTTCTTCAAAAACTCAAAACTCAGCACTCAGCACTCAAAACTCAAAACTTGTAATTGGTTGACAGTTGATGGTAGTTCCCCCTTTGAAGGGGGTTAGGGGGATGTAAAATGGTTGACGGTCAATTATTAATTGTTAATTGTAAACCAACTCAAAACTCAGCACTCAACACCAAATTTGGTTGTCGAGTTGGTCTTTTCTCTTTCTTCTTTGTTCTTTCTTCAATAACTCAAAACTTAAAAAAAAATAGTAAATCTATGTACATTGTTTTAGTATATGACATTACAGGTACTAAAGTGACCAAGATGCTCAAGCTCTGCCGTAGGTACCTGCACTGGGTGCAGAATAGTGTATTTGAAGGAGAGATTACTGAAAAAAGTCTGGAAAAGTTACAAAAAGAAGCGAAAAAGATAATGGATAGGGAGAAAGACAGTCTTATTATTTTTGAATGCAGGCAAGAGTCTTGGATAGAGAGAAAGGTAATAGGGAAAGATAAAAATAGGACGGGCAATATTTTGTAAATTATTGATAATAAAAAGGTTGTATTTTTAAACCCCGTCGATGTACTATTTTGTTTGTCTTTTTGGGGGTGCTGGCAGAATATGTTTAATATTAAGTATTTGAGAAACAACAATTTATAAACTTGTCTATGTATGGTATTTTTTAGAAAAAATAGATCGACAGAAAAAAAACGGATTAATTAGGTGTTTTTATTTGCAAAAACTTTGACATTTAAGGGAAAAAATCTTACATTCGCAACCTATTTCAATCGCACCATAAGGAATTAAAACTCAAACACCTTACTACTTATTGTGTATACGTTATTGATTTCAATCGCACCATAAGGAATTAAAACAATCTTTCAAGTTCCAAATCAAAATTGTTATTAAAAATTTCAATCGCACCATAAGGAATTAAAACTATTTGTAAGGAATATATAAAGTCTTTGCCATTAAAATTTCAATCGCACCATAAGGAATTAAAACTTACTTCACTAAATCCGTATCGAATTGTGGTTTCAATTTCAATCGCACCATAAGGAATTAAAACATAAATATAACAAATCAAATTGCCAATATCACATACGATTTCAATCGCACCATAAGGAATTAAAACGCCGTCTGGGTTCTGAGTTTCAATAGACGCTCTCTATTTCAATCGCACCATAAGGAATTAAAACTTATTATACGTTGTAAAAGCGTATTTCTTTTCTTTTATTTCAATCGCACCATAAGGAATTAAAACTAATTGATTGTGCGCATCATTCATATTAACAATGCCATTTCAATCGCACCATAAGGAATTAAAACAAATCAAATTTTTAACATAGCGATTTTCGCCATATATTTCAATCGCACCATAAGGAATTAAAACTTGGTCTAATTTATTTATTATTTTAGTTTTAATTATATTTCAATCGCACCATAAGGAATTAAAACCTTTTATCTCTTCGGGGGTTAGTTGCCTTTCAATGACATTTCAATCGCACCATAAGGAATTAAAACCATTCTACAATTTGCCACCAGGCGACTATCGTTTGATTTCAATCGCACCATAAGGAATTAAAACGTTTATAAAAGATGTTTTACTTTCTGCATCGTAATAATTTCAATCGCACCATAAGGAATTAAAACCTTTGTTGAACAAAAACTACTCCGTTGTCCATTTTTATTTCAATCGCACCATAAGGAATTAAAACTAAATATAACTTATTGATTATCTATCAAATTTTTGATTTCAATCGCACCATAAGGAATTAAAACAATGATAAAAACCAACCTCTTGCTTCATTGGGATTAATTTCAATCGCACCATAAGGAATTAAAACTTTGTGCTTCTACCAAATTTGGTAGTCCCACTTTAATTTCAATCGCACCATAAGGAATTAAAACTTCAAATATTTTTTGATTTCAGCTGCTAATTGATTATTTCAATCGCACCATAAGGAATTAAAACGGAATGGACGCAAACGGATTGGCTTACACCCTATCAATTTCAATCGCACCATAAGGAATTAAAACAGGAAAAACCTGTGATATTTCTTAATTGAGCTTTTGATTTCAATCGCACCATAAGGAATTAAAACTCAATTTAACTTGTTTTACTTTTGTTTTCATCTTTTATTTCAATCGCACCATAAGGAATTAAAACGGAATATATGTTCCCAAATCAAGGATTTGAACATTGATTTCAATCGCACCATAAGGAATTAAAACTGGAGTAGTCCTGCATAACGTTGTCAGCAGTTTTGTCCATTTCAATCGCACCATAAGGAATTAAAACTTGTGATTTCAAATGTTCAATAGAGTTGTCGTTTTTGATATTTCAATCGCACCATAAGGAATTAAAACTTGTGATTTCAAATGTTCAATAGAGTTGTCGTTTTTGATATTTCAATCGCACCATAAGGAATTAAAACTTTACTCCCTTTGATATGGGCAAATACGAATTTCCGTAATTTCAATCGCACCATAAGGAATTAAAACGCAATTTCGGTTGTTTTTATTGTTTTTGACATAAAATTTCAATCGCACCATAAGGAATTAAAACAAAATATCTTCTTCTTTGTCGTAAATCATCTGAATTTATTTCAATCGCACCATAAGGAATTAAAACTGTAAGGGCGAAAAATGTTTCGCCCCTACGGTTGGATTTCACTCGCACTATAAGGAATTACACGTGATTGAAGATTGCGCATTCGTAATTGAAAATTGTTTTCACACACCATAAGGAATTAAAACAATAAATTATGAATTAATCCCAGATTACGGAATAGAATAAATAGTTTTTGCAAATCACTTATTTTCAATACATTACGCTCGCAAAGCAAGTTAAGTTATAGATTGTAAATCACAGATTCACAGACTGTTGCCTATTGCCTGACCCCTATTGCCTAATTTGGGTTTAGGTTGAATTCTACGAAGGTACATTCAAAAAACTCACAAACTATTGTAAATCAGATAAACACTTTGTGTGTTCATAACAAGGAAACCCCGAAAATCGGCAAAAAAGCTAAAAATCGGGGTTCTTATCTAAAATTAGATTCCAATAATACAAAAAAATTGGCGTTATAGCTAACTCATTTTAAATTGTCGTTACACAAATCCTTCTTTGAAGGGAGGAAGTCTGCGAAAGCAGAGGATGTGGCGAAGAACGGAGGATGTGGCGAAAGATATTTCTTTTTTAATTACATCTCCCTAACCCTCTTCAAAGAGGGAATTATTGCGATAAATTATTTAAGATTACTATAATACAAGTCACTTTTTCCTAAAGAAAATATTCAAAAAAGTAAAAAAACAATAGTTGATAAAAAACTATTGTTTTTTTGTGGTCAAATTTTTAATCTTATGAAAAGTGGTGCATTTCCCGAATGTGCCTTACGAAAAAAAAATCCGATGGTTTTGTCACCATCGGATTTTTTTTATGATTATATTTCTATTATTTCAAAAGTCCTGCGCGTTTGAGGAAAGCCTCAGGAGAAGGTTCTTTCCCTCTGAAACGTTTGTAAAGTTCCATTGGTTTTTCACTTCCGCCTTTGCTTAACACATTGTCCTTAAAACTTTTAGCTACTTCTTTGTCGAAAATTCCTTTTTCACGGAAAAGTTCAAAAGCATCAGCATCTAAAACTTCTGACCATTTATAACTATAATATCCAGCAGCATATCCTCCTTGGAAGATGTGTGAAAAAGATGTAGAAATAGATGTTTCTGAAATTTCAGGATACAATTCTGTTTTTGCTACTGCCTTATCCTCAAAAGATTTAACATCAGTGATAGAACTTGGGTCGGCAGTGTGCCACGCCATATCCAAAACACCAAAACTCAACTGACGCATTGTTTGCAATCCTTCCATAAAAGATGAAGATTCTTTGATTTTTTCAAGTAATTCCATCGGAATAAGTTCGCCTGTTTCGTAGTGTTTTGCAAACAACGATAGTGCTTCTTTTTGAAGACACCAATTCTCTAAAACTTGGCTCGGAAGCTCTACAAAATCACGTGAAACACTCGTGCCACTTAGGTTTGGATAGGTAGTGTCTGCAAGGATTCCGTGCAAAGCGTGTCCAAATTCGTGAAACAATGTGCGTAGTTCATAAAATGTTAGCAATGAAGGTTGTGTTCCTGTTGGGCGCGTAAAATTACATACAATGGTTATGTGCGGACGTGAATCCTTTCCATCTATTTTGTATTGATTTTTGAAAGAAGTCATCCAAGCACCAGCTCTTTTTCCTGCTCTCGGGAAAAAATCAGTGTAAAACAACGCTACATAATTACCTTTTTCATCCGTAACCAAATACGTATCAACTTCTTCGTGATATTTTTCTATGTTATCTATCTTTTTGAAATTCAATCCGTAAAGTTTATTAGCAACTTGAAACATTCCATCTACGGCATTTTCCAGTTTGAAATAAGGTTTTAATTTCTCATCATCTAAATTAAAACGTTTTTGTTTCAGTTTTTCACTATAAAAGGAATAATCCCACTTTTGAAAATCTTGAATGCCGTCTAATTCAAACGCAAATTTTTTCAGCTCGTCCAATTCTTTTTGAGCAGCTGGCTTGGCTTTTTCAAGTAAATCGTTTAGGAAATTATTAACAATTTGTGGTGTGTCAGCCATTCTTTCTTCTAAAATAAAGGCTGCATAATTTTCATAGCCTAATAATTTCGCTCGTTCATCACGTAACTTTATGATTTCCAAAATGTTTTTTTGATTGTCTTTGGCGTCATTGTGAAATCCACGACTTCCGTAGGCAATAAACATTTTTTTGCGTAAATCCCGATTTTCAGCATATTTTACAAATGCACTGTAACTTGGCACATCCAGAGTGAACACCCAACCTTGTTTACCTCGTTTTTCAGCAGTTTGAGCAGCGGCTTGACGTGCAAAATCAGGCAATCCTTTAAGGTCTTTTTCTTCTGTAATATGCAACTCAAAAGATTGTGTTTCAGCAAGTACGTTTTCACCGAAACTGAGTGACAAAGCCGAAAGTTGCTTATCAATTTCGCGTAATCGCTGTTTTTTCTCTTCTGTCAAATTAGCCCCGTTACGAGCAAAACCTTTGTATGTTTTTTCAAGTAACGTTTTTTCTTCGGGTGTTAATTTGAGCTTTCCGCGATTGTCATATACTTTTTTCACACGAGCGAATAGCTTGGCATTGAGCATAATATCGTTATGATAATCGCTCAACAGAGGTGAAATATTTCGGGCTTCTTTTTGCAAATCCGGATTCGTTTCTGCACTATTCAGATTATAGAAAATAGCCGTGATTCGGCTTAATTTTCCTCCATTGTAAGCCAAAGCCTCAATCGTGTTTTTAAATGTAGGCTTCTCTTTGGAACCTGCAATAGCTTGAATGTTTTTCAAGTTTTCAGCGATGGCTTTTTCAATAGCAGGTTTGAAATCTTGTGCCTTGAATTGACTAAATGGTGCTGATTCATAAGGAGTTGTAAAAACAGGTTCTTTCATAGTTTGTTGTGCTTGAAGGCTGTTGAAACCAACAACAGCACATAAGGTTATTAACTTTAATTTCATTATTTTGGGGTTTATGTATTTACTTTGATAAAAGTGTTTTTAATTTTTTCCATCTTGCAAAGCAAAAACTGATTGTAGTAAAGGAGTAGTTCTTGCAGCTACATTGGTTCTGATTTCTTTTTCTTTGTCACCAACTTTGGTAAATAACCCATTGATTGTCTGTGTAGTAACGTAAGAAGTTAAGTTTGGTTCTACTTTCTTCACAAACGGAATCTGGTTATATTGTTCGATGATGTTTGTCCACACTTTATCAGCTCCCACTTTGCTCAAAGACGCCTCTACTTTCGGAGCAAAAGCCGTCTCTAAAGCTGAAAATGTGTTGGTTTTCAAGTAGGTAGTTGCTGCCAGATTGTCTCCTTTCAAAATTCCCATAGCGTCGTTGATGGTCATATTTTTTATGGCTGAAATAAAAATGGGTTTCGCTTCACTGACAGCACTTTCTGCTGCTTGGTTTAAAACTTTCAAACCTTGGTCAGCCAAAGAGCTTAACCCGATTTTGCGCAACGCTGAATCCACTTGTTTTAACTCATCGGGAAGCAAAATTTTAACGGCTTGGTCTTTGAAATATCCACCGTCTTTACTGAGGATATCTACTCCACTTGTTACGCCTACCTCTAAGGCTTGTTTCAATCCATCGGCTATGTTAATTCCTGTGGTTGAAGATGTTGTGTTGATAACTTGTTGCAATTCTGCACAACTATTCATTGAAAAAGATGCTACTAAAAGCATCGGTAAAACGATTTTTTTCATTGTTGATTTATTTAAAAGTTTTATTATCTTATTCGAGTGAAATATTATTTTTAACAGTTATGGTCTGATATAAACTATAATTAACGGCAAAAAAGAAAGGTAAAGTCAATACCATTCCGAAACCGAAAAATAAAGCTCCTAAAAAGGCCAGCACAATTCCTATGAATAAGACAATCAAAGCTGTGAACATATAAGGAGCTATATGGCGTGAACTTTGCTTCATAGCAGTTCCAATGGATTGATTTTCAAATATTATAAAAGGAATCGTTAACGTGAACAATAATGACAACACTAATGAAAAAGAGAAATCCAATCCGCTTAATCCCAAGCGCGCCAAAAGGAAAGCTATTCCCCATTTTAAGGCTGAAAACAACAACACAAATCCCAAAATGCGTCCTGTGTAGGTAGAATTGTAGAAAGAAAAAAGGATTTTGTGGCTAACTTCTTCTTTGTTTTTTAAAGCATCAAAAACTTTATAAAATCCAGCTTCCATCGGAGCTATGATGCAATTAATTAACAATAAAAACAATGTCATTTTTACCTGAAAATCAGGTGTTAGCAATATTTTTTGCATTTCTTCGGGCTGACTTATTGCCAATTGAGAAAATTCATTCAAAGGCATTTTCAGCAACATCGG
>JBGYFE010000018.1:0-23783 GCA_041819925.1 Capnocytophaga sp. | reverse complement strand
CACTTTTGAGACATCGAATACGCCGAGCAGTTCGGAAAACTTGCTGTTTTTCAAAAAAATTAGAAAACCATATAAAAGCCTTTGAAATTGTGTTTTTCTACATCAACTTTGGGTGGATTTGAGTATCATACTTTGGGAAGCACTGCCAAAATAACTATTTGCGGTCAGATAACCGCTTTTAACACTTAAAAATCAATTACAATGAAAAAAACAATTCTTTCAGCCTATAATTTCCGAACATTTGCTTTCGGTTTGGCAGCGATTGCAGTGCTTTCAGCCTGCGGAAAAGATGATGATGAAACTATTGACACATCAGGAACATCTACAACGACCGTTACGTCCACCACAACCACTACAAACACCAGTGGTATCACCATCGGAACGGCGAATACAACTTCAACAAGCAAGTTGGGCAACACCGACACAGGAGCAAACTCATCTGATGTTCTTTCAAGCAACACTTTTGACAAAACCGTGACAATTGTCTATTCAGCAAACAGTGCTGTTGTTACTAATAACGTTTCAGGTGTTACCATTACCCAAAGCGGAGCTAATGTTGTGATAAATTCTTCTGCTTCGGGCGTTAATTATCAACTTTCAGGGACAACTACGGCAGGTTCATTGAAAATTTATAGCGATAATCTTTTCAAATTAACCCTTAATGGCGTAAGCATTACCAGCACTGACCGTTCGGCTATTAACATTCAGTCAAGTCAAAAGGCTTTTGTAGTGGTTTCAGGAACAAATTCACTAACCGATGCTTCCTCTTACACCGCAACTACCTCATCAGAAGATGAAAAAGGTACGTTTTTCAGTGAAGGTGATTTGATTTTCTCAGGTTCAGGAAGCCTTTCTGTTGCCGGAAATTACAAACACGGAATTGTTTCAGATAACTATGTTCGCGTTGCCGATGCAACAATTACAGTTAGCAAAGCTGCTTCGCACGCTATTCAAACCAATGACGCTGTGTATGTGGATAGTGGAACGTTAAACCTAACAGCAACCAAAGATGGTATTCAGTGTGAGGCAGGAAAAATCTATATCAATGGTGGAACAATTACTGTTAATGCAGGTGATGACGGAATAACGTCTTCTTATGACACTGACACTACCATCGATGCACATTTAACTATCAATGATGGAACAATCACCATCACAGCTGGTGGAGAAGGATTAGAAGCAAAACGTGTCTTGACTATCAACGGAGGTACTATCAACATAAAAGCCACTGATGATGCTATTAATGCAGGTGAAGCCTTATATTTCAACGGAGGAAAAACCTACGCTTATGCAACAGGCAATGACGGAATTGATACAAACGGAAAATTAGGTATCACAGGCGGTATTGTAGTAGTTATAGGCACAGCATCAGTTCCTGAAACGAGTGTTGATGCCGTTGCAGAGGACAGTTCTTGGACAACAGGGTTCACCATAACCGGAGGATATTTGGTTGCTATCGGAACAGGGAACACACCTGACACTCCTTTGAGCTCATCAACTCAAAAAACCGTAATGTTAGGTAGCCTTTCAGGGTCAGCTTCACAGGTAATAAACATTACTTCTGACTCTGGGACAGAAGCATTGACCTTCAAAGCCCCTATGGCATACTCTCACATTATGTTCTCTAACTCTAAAATCGCTAACGGAACCTATAAGATATACACAGGTGGTTCTGTGACCAATGGAGAGGAATTCAATGGGGTATATACCTCCGGAACTTACACAGGCGGAAGCTCATCGTCAATTTTTACTGTCAGTGGGCAAGTAACTACTTCTGGGGCAAGCTCTCGTGGTGGTAGAGGATGGTAATTAAGGAGTTTTATGCATAAAGATTCCATCCCTTCGGATAGAGAAAGTTAATAGTAATTTGTTTTATGTTCATAAGCGTTATGATGAGTTTCTTACGGAGGGATTTTTTAGAAACAAATGGATTTATGAAAGAGCGGAAACAGTGTTTCCGCTCTTTTGTGATATATGGTTTCGTCAGGAAATATTTTACGTTATCTCTTCGTTACTTCTTCGTTCAAAGAAGCTCTTAATTTTCTATAAGATTTGCGTCTTTTCTGTCAAATTATTGGGAGTATTATCGGCACTTGAATAGTGATTTTGTCGTTGTAATGGTATGAATCCAAAAAATAAAGTTGTCATACTCTATTACTCTCTTCTTGCAACTTTTCCTTCTCATCGACAAAAAATAGGGTTTCGTCGATAAAATTCGTTGTAACGTATATCTTACTTGCTTTTATTCTGTTGATAACACTACTTTTGTGGCTGCAAAGAGTAAAGAAGTTATGAATATCAAAAATTTATTTCGGATAGCTTGGAAAGCCATTTTGCTCAACAAAACACGGGCAATGCTTACAATGCTTGGCATTATCATAGGAGTAGCATCGGTCATTGCGATGCTTGCCATTGGTGAAGGGTCAAAAAAGAGCATTCGTGAAAATCTCTCCAAAATGGGAACCAATATGCTCAATATCCGTCCAGGCGCGGGAATGATGGGTGGTGTGCGAATGAGTGCCAGCGAAATGCAATCCTTAAAACTAACCGATTACGAAGCCTTGAAAAAGGAAGGCACACTACTGAAACACGTTTCACCTGTGGTTAGCGGTAGCGGACAAGCCGTAGTAGGGGCGAACAATGCTCCAACCTCTATTTATGGTGTAAATTTGGAATATCTATCCATACGTGAGTGGTCAGTAGCCGAAGGAACGATGTTTGGGCAAGATGAAATTGACAATTTTTCAAAAGTTGCAGTCATTGGACAAACCGTCAAAGAAAATCTTTTTGCTGCGGGTGAAAATCCTATTGGGCAAACCATTCGTTTTAAAAATATTCCGTTTAAAATCATTGGTGTACTGACCGAAAAAGGTGAAAGTAATTTCGGGCAAGACCAAGATGACATCATCATCGCTCCCTACACAACCGTACAGAAACGGATTTTGGCACAAACGTATTTACAGTCAATTGTCGCTTCTGCCGTAAGTGAAGAAAAATCAGAAGAAGCAGTCAATCAGGTCAAATCCATTTTGGAAAAAACACACAACATTGCCCCTGACCAAGCCAACGATTTCAACGTTTTTTCACAACAAGAGCTGATTTCAACATTCAGTTCCACAAGTGAAATGCTGACCGTGCTTTTGGTTGCCATTGCAAGTATTTCACTCATTGTGGGCGGTATCGGAATTATGAATATTATGTATGTTTCCGTAAAAGAACGCACACGCGAAATTGGGCTTCGTATGGCAATTGGGGCAAAAGGAAAAGATATTTTGATGCAATTTTTGATAGAATCCGTATTGATTAGCATTACAGGAGGTGTAATTGGTGTTTTTATCGGATTATTAGCTACCTTTGTGGTTTCAAACTTTGTAGGCTGGCCTGTGAGCATTACGCTGTATTCGATTGTGATTTCGTTTTTGGTGTGTACCATTACAGGGATTTTCTTCGGTTGGTATCCCGCTCGAAAAGCCTCAGAATTAGACCCTATAACTGCGTTGCGATATGAATAGTAAAAAAGAAAATAAGTTTGTGAAACTGCTGTACCACGTTTTGGCGTGGTCAGTGGTTTTCATCATTCCAATGATTATTTTTGCTTCGGAAGGAAAACCTTTGCATAATACGTTGAAACGCACTGCAAGCCAATTGCCTTTCTTTATGATTTTGTTCTATTTGAACTATTGTTGGGCAATACGAGCATATTTGTTCAAAAAGCGTTACGTATGGTTTGTGCTTATTAATTTATTTTTTATATTGTTGATTTCCAATATTAAATACGAGGTTTTATTCAATAATCCGTTTCCTCATTCTCATCGAAAAGCACCGCCACCACAAGGTTTTATCTATTTCGATTTTTTGTCAAACCTATTGCCTGTCATTTCAGCCATTGCTATCAAATATGCCGAAAGATTGTTTAAATTGGAATTGACTCAAAAAGAAATGGTTGCAGAGAAATTCCACACAGAATTACAACATCTGAAATACCAGCTTCAGCCACATTTTTTCTTCAACGCACTTAACAATATTTACTCGTTGATTGCTTTTGACCCCGATAAGGCGCAAAAAAGTGTGCATAGTTTGAGTAAATTGATGCGTCATTTTTTGCAGAAAAGTGACCAAGAAACCATTTTATTGACTGATGAAATTGATTTTTTGAACCAATACATTGAACTGATGGCTCTTCGCCTGACCAATAAAACGCAAGTAACAACCGATTTCCCTACGGAAGTTCCACAGGTGAAAATCGCTCCTTTGTTGCTCATTACATTGGTTGAAAATGCGTTTAAACACGGTGTTTCAGCAAGTAAAGAGACCGAAATTCATTTCCTGTTGCAAGCCGATGAAAAAAGCATCCGTTTTGTGTCAGAAAACACATTACTCACCGCTCCTAACAACGATTTGTACAGTTCAAGCATCGGAATTGAAAACCTACAAAAGCAACTCAATATGCTTTATCCTAACCGAAATACGTACGCTATTTCCACCGAAAACGGAAAATATCGGGCTGAGATTTGTATTCAGGTGTAATTTATTCAGAAAAATTTTTCTTTTCACATAATCTTTGTCAAGGTTTGAAAACTTTGACAAAGATAACTTATTTAAAACAAAGCACTTATCTATTTTTATATTCTTTAAAAAATTCTTTTTTATTGTTCCTAAATTGGTTTTGTCGTATCATAAATATTTGTTAAATCCTATTTTCCGATGCAAGATTCGTAAAAAATAGGATTTACTGTGTAGATTAATTTTTAAAACGAACAACAATGAAAAAGTTTACATTATCAATCTGTGTTTTAGGACTTTTGGCTTTTGCTTTTAGCTTACAATCGTGTTTGAAAGATGATGATTTTATTGAATTGCGGAGACCAACTGCTTTGGTAACAGTACGCCCGCAGTCAGACGGAACTTTTTTTCTTCAATTAGATGATGTAACAAAACTACAACCAACCAATATGAAATCGTCTCCATTCGGAAGCAAAGAAGTACGTGCATTGGTAAATTATACACAAACCGACGAAAAATCCGCTGGGAACAGTCGAAATGTGTATATCAATTGGATAGATAGCATCAGAACGAAAAAAACTGTACCGAGCCTTGGTTCTGAAAATGATACAAAATACGGAAATGACGCTCTTGAAATTGTAAAAGATTGGGTAACTGTGGCCGAAGACGGTTATTTGACGTTACGAATTCGTACGGAATGGGGCAGAACAAACGCCAAACACGTTATCAACCTACTGACAAATGTCAATCCAAACAATCCATACGAATTGGAGCTGCGACACGATGCCAAAGGCAATATGGGAGGCAACGTAGGTGATGCTTTAATTGCATTCAATCTCAACGATTTACCAAAACAAAATAATTCATCAAAAGTAAAAATTAAACTCAATTGGAAGTCATTTAGTGGCAACAAATCTGCCGAATTTGATTTAATGTTACGCCCTTAAAATCAAGCGATAAACACATCAAAAAGACGCTAACTTTTGGGTTTCCAACTAATTTATTAACTTAGCAACCGCTAAAAAGCAGAAAAAACGACCAAAAATTTCCCTTTTGAAGCAAAATGAAGTGGACTTAACCTTGCCAAAGTCCGCTTCATTCTGATTTGAAAAAAAACCACAGCAAGAAAATGGTACAAAACGGGAACGACAATGAGCAAATCTTGTTACGTTTCATACAAGAAGGAGACGAACAAGCTATGAAAGAGGTATACTGTCGCTATGTCAGATACCTTACCGCCGTGTGCTCTCGTTACATTCAAGATGAAGAAGATATTAAAGATGTGCTACAAGATAGTTTTCTGAAAATATTTTCTTCTATAAATACGTTTGAACATCGAGGAGAAGGCTCATTAAAAGGCTGGATGACTAAAATCGTTGTCAATGAGTCACTGAAATTCATCAAACGAAGCGGTCAAATGATGTTCGTGGAACTGAAACACGAAAATACCAATATCATCGATGAAGAACCTGACACTATGGGAATTCCGCCCTCAGCAATACATCAAATGATTCGAGAACTACCCGACGGATATCGAACTATTTTCAATCTTTACGTCATTGAACAAAAAAATCATAAAGAAATTGCGGAATTACTTAACATTAAAGAAAGTACTTCAGCCTCACAACTACATCGAGCCAAAATTGTGTTGGCAGATAAAATAAAACAATACCGAACCCTTAACTCCATCACACTATGAAAGAAGAATGGTTGAAAGATATACACGAACAAATGTCTGACTATCAAACAGATGAACCTAATGGTTTATGGGAAAGTATTCAGGCGAAACGGTCAGAGGAAAATAAAAAACGTCGTTACGCGGTCGCTTTGTTATGGACAAAACGTTTTGCGGCTACCGCTGCTGCTATAATTCTTCTTTTCTTTGTTAGTCAATTTTTCACTGAAAAAGAAAACTCATCTACTCCTGTGATAACGAATCTTTCTTCTGAAAGAATCAACGATAAAAATCACGACTTGCCAGAATCATCTCCTGTCAAGAATATAGAAAATACAATCATTACAAATAATGAAAATCAAAAGAAATCAAAAGAAAAAGTGATTTTGACGGAGAAAACAAATCAATCACAAACAAAAATAATCACAAACGTTGCAAAAATTTCCTCCGTAGATAAAATCCTTACAAAAGAAGAATTTATCATAAAAAACCCATTAAAAATAGTTCAAGAACAAAAAATTTATTTACCAAAACTTGAAAACGAAGATTTTCTTCCCGAAGAAGTTGTGCAAGTTGACATTCGTGAGAATAGAAATCCATTTTACTTTGGCGTGTTTACTTCGGGTGGAAAAGGAACATCTCTCAATAGTAAATCCGTAAGCGAACCTAACATCTACGCTGTTGGGTCAGACCAATCAGATTGGAAAGAAAGCTCCTTACTCGGAACACTTGCTTTCAACAAAGGCAAAGAAATAAAAACCAATGTTGAACATCGATTGCCCGTTCAAACGGGATTGTTATTCGCCTATAAAATCACCAATCGCATTGGGGTAGAAAGTGGAATAACTTACACTATTTTGACATCAGACATACGAGAAGGAAGTGAAAATCACTATTTTATCAGCGAACAGAGGCTTCGTTATATCGGTTTTCCGCTTCATTTAAAATACAGAGCTTTTTCGTGGAAAGGTTTTGAACTATATTCTTCAACAGGAATTCTCACCGAGAAAAACATATCAGGAACATTGAATAAATCATACTTCCTTGATAATCAACTAACTCAAACAGAAAATAAAACTTTCAAAGTAAAGGCTTGGCAATGGTCGGTAAATGCCGCTGTGGGAATACAGTATAATTTCTCACCTTGGCTTGGTTTTTATGCCGAACCGGGCGTAAGCTACTATTTTGATAATAACTCGCAAGTTGAAACTATTTACAAAAACAAACCTTTTAACTTTAATCTTAATCTTGGTTTGCGATTTTCTTTCGGAAAATAGGAACATATTATCTGGCTTTTTGAAATATTTTTTTAGTTTTATTATTGATTTACAACAAGATATAATCTATAAGCTATAAAAAACAAATTTATACTTCCGTAAAAATAGTTTATGTGAAAAATGTTTCATACTTTTACACGGAGTTTCAATCGTTTCTTCAAGAACGAGGAAAATTGGTTTTTTAATACTATTAAAGTAATACAATAATCACAAGAAAATAATTTTATGGAAAAGTTCAGAATTGAATCCGATTTATTAGGGGATTTGCAAGTCCCTGCCGATGCTTATTACGGCGTGCAAACACAACGCGCCATTGATAATTTTTATATTTCAGGAAGTAAAATGAGTGATTTTCCTGAATTTGTGAAAGCTATTGCCTACGTAAAATTGGCAGCGGCTCAAACCAATCACGAGTTAGGATTGCTTAATGACACATTGTTAAACGCCATCACACAGGCTTGTAATGAGCTTATTGAAGGTAAAATGCACGACCAATTTCCTGTGGATATGATTCAAGGAGGTGCAGGAACTTCTGTGAATATGAATGCCAATGAAGTAATCGCTAACCGTGCATTGGAAATTATGGGCTACGAACGCGCTGATTACCAACATTGTTCGCCTAATGACCATATAAACCTTTCACAATCAACGAATGACGCTTATCCAACCACCTTGAAATTGGCGGTCATCCGAATGAATCAAACATTAATAGAGCGATTGAGCTTATTGGTGGATTCATTCCGCAGAAAAGGTATTGAATTTGCCGATGTTATTAAAATGGGACGTACGCAGTTGCAAGACGCCGTTCCGATGACGTTAGGGCAAGAATTTGAGGCTTTTGCCGCTACATTAGAAGAAGACATCGCCCGATTGCAAAACAACGCAAACTTGTTTTTAGAAATAAATATGGGAGGAACAGCCATCGGAACAGGATTGAATGCACCAAAAGGTTTTCCAAAACTTTGTGCTGAAAAATTAGCCAAATTAACGGGAGAATCGTTCGTTTCTGCTCCGAATTTAGTGGAAGCTACGCCTGATACGGGAGCTTACGTAATTTATTCATCGGCATTGAAACGAATGGCTGTGAAACTTTCAAAAATATGTAACGATTTGCGCTTACTTTCATCAGGACCTCGTGCGGGATTGAATGAAATCAATTTGCCTCCAATGCAGCCAGGTTCGTCCATTATGCCAGGAAAAGTAAATCCTGTGATTCCAGAAGTAGTAAACCAAGTGTGTTTTAAAGTGTACGGAAATGACCTTACTGTAACGTTTGCTGCTGAAGCCGGACAGTTGCAACTCAACGTAATGGAACCCGTTCTGTGTCATTCCATTATTGAGTCAATTGTTTTTGTGCAACGCGCCATCGACACCTTGCGCACGAAATGTATCGACGGTATCACGGCAAATCGCGAAGTTTGCTTGAATATGGTGAAAAACAGCATCGGAATCGTGACTGCCCTCAATCCGCATATTGGATATAAAAACAGTACTAAAATCGCCAAAGAAGCCTTAGAAACAGGTAAATCAGTCTATGATTTGGTATTAGAAAAAGGGTTACTTTCACAAGAAAAATTAGATAATATTTTAGACCCCAAAAATATGTTAGGAATCTGATTTATTAACTTTTTAACATTAATTAAAAAGCCCGAAAATGCTATTTTCGGGCTTTTTTAACCTTGGAAATAAGAACTAACTTCCTGCTTGCTGTTTGGCTTGTTCTTTCATTGTTTCATTCGGAACGATTACCACGTTCACACGTCGGTTTTTGGCTCTACCTTCGGGTGTACTATTATCATATTCAGGCTTTTCTTCCCCAAACCATTGCGTGGTAAAACGGCTTGATGCTAAACCTTGACCGATAAAAAATTGTGTTACCGATTTGGCTCTTTTTTCCGATAAAGTCATATTGTAAGCATTACTTCCCGAACTATCGGTATGCCCTACGATAACTACGTTAGTTTCAGGGTATTCGGCTAATATTTTCACCAATTTGTTCAGCGTTTCTTGTGATGCTGCATTCACATCTGATTTGTTAGTATCAAAATATACACCACTATTTTCATCAAAGGTTACGATAATACCTTCGTCAACCCTTTTTACTTCGGCACCAGGAATTTCTTCTTCGATTTTTTTGGCCTGTTTGTCCATTTGGTTTCCGATGATTGCTCCGGCAGCACCTCCAACGGCAGCACCAACAACAGCACCAAGTTCGCTATTTCCTCCATCGCCTAAATTATTTCCCAGAATAGCTCCTAATAGAGCTCCTCCTGCCACTCCAATTACAGCTCCTCGTTGTGTTTTATTTGAATTGTTATAGGCTTGACAACCCACCAAAGCCACTGATAAAAGCAGCATTACTACGATTTTTCTCATTGCTATGTTTCTTTTTTTATAAATGATTAATTTTTAGTAAACTCCATTGAAATAATGAACGGTTTTCCCTCTACTTGCAGAGTCTGTTGCCAAGTCATACGGGTTTCTGATAAATACGCTAAATTTAAACGAACGCCCTGATTAGTTTCCGATTTATATTTTTCATCAGTGGGCTTTAATAGAAAATCGTAATAACCTGATTCCTTGTCAATTTGTTGAACTACGAAGATAAAATAACGTTCTCCTGCGGCACACCCATTTTGCGTGATAGTGTACGTTCCTCGAAAGTTATTTGGAACAAATTTCCAAACGCTTCCTTCAAAACATTCCTTTGAAGTGTCACTCAAAAGTGTTATATCAAACTTTCCTGCCTGATTATACGTTATAGAACTCAACGTCCATTCTCCTTTGATGCTTTTGTTGGCAACACGAGTTTCGCGAGGTTTAGAAACTCTGGAAGATGTTGAGCACGCTACTAAAAACATACTGAATAACAAAATTGTAATTTTTTTCATTGTTTCGCTTTTTAATTTTGGGACAAATATACGCCATATTTTAAATATACGAAACAATATTAACAAAAACACTAAAAAGTAAAACAGCATTTTAAGAAATATCTCTTTCGCAAAACAATCATTTTTTCTCAATAAATCCGTAAAAAATAAGAAAGTACACAAAAAATTGTTTTTTACAAAATATCATAAAAATAAACCTAATACAAAACAAAAAATTATACCTTTGCAGAAGACAACTTAAAATCATTTTCCGTCAATGAAAGGTGAAAACTATCAAATTCGCAAAGCTATACTTTCGGATTTCCAAGCAATTTGGAATATTATCCTATTTGCCAAAGAAACCCGTCACATTGAGGGAAGCAAACAGTGGCAAGATGGCTACCCAAATGAACTATCCATCATAACTGACATCGAAAAACAATATGGATATGTAATTGAAAATCAGAAAAATATTTTAGGATACTTCGCTTTAATATTTGACATAGAACCCGCTTATGAAGCCATTGAAGGAAAGTGGCTCGGTCAAGGAAAATATGCCGTTGTACACCGAATGGCAGTCTCCAAAGATGGTAGAGGCAAAGGATTAGGCAAAATAATGCTTCAAAAAGCCGAAGAAATCAGCCTCAAAAACCATATTTTCAACTTGCGAATTGACACTAATTTTGATAATATTCCAATGCTTGCTATAATCAATAAACTTGGTTACACCTACTGTGGAGAGGTGTATTTTAGAGGTTCTGCTCGTAAGGCTTTTGAGAAAATTCTGAGTAATTAATTTTTTTGATATATTTCTTTGAGAGAATTATATATTTTCGTCATTTTTAAAGAAAAATAGATTAAAAAATCTTTTGAATTTCTATACAATATTTTTTGTACTTCAAATCAATAAAAAAAGAACCAACCTTTGGCGTACCGCAGGTCAGTTCTCAACACTTAAATTAACATTTTCACTTAAACTAATACTAACTCTATATGTATGAAAGAAAATTTTTTCTAAATACGGTTTAAAACATCTTGCCCTTGATAAACGTTTAGCAATTGTTGGTAAAGCAAAGCCAAATATTTGTTTTGCAAATAGGTTTGTTCAGCATTCAGATATGAATTGCGCATTACTGCCAATTCGGTGCTGGTCAAATTGCCAAACTCAAACTTTTTGGAAGCCAATTCGTAAGACAATTTAGCGTTATCACGAGCTGTTTTTGAGGCTTCTTGCTGGGCTTGTCGCGTGGTGGCATTCTGCCAAGCGGTTTCGATTTTTGAATACAGTGTTTTTTCGGCTTGCAATCGGTCAAGTTCGTTGTCCGAAAGGGTCAATTTGGCTAATTTTACGTTATTTTTGTTCTGAAACTTTGAAAAAATCGGTATTCTGAGCGAAAGTCCTATGGTTTGTCCGAAATTATTATCAAGTTGCGTACGATAGTTGTAACTGCTTAAACTTGAATAACCTGTATCAAGCCCTGCGGTGAGAGAAAGCGTTGGCAAGTAGCCCGCTTTGGCAATCTGAATGTCTTTTTCTGTAACTTGTTTTTGAACATCGTAAATTTTCAAATCGGGCAAATGTTCTTTTGCTAATCGGAAAACTTCATCTTTATTCGGAATGATTTGCGCCAAATCATCTGTTTCAATGATTTCAATTTGGAAATCAACTTCGGGCGAAAGCTCCAACAATTGTTTCAAAACCAACACTTGCGAGGCATACTGATTCTTTGCTGAAACCACATTATACTGATTCGTAGCGTGTTGCGTTTCAATATCGGCAAGGTCAAGACGCGCTATTGAACCGCTTTCATAACGGATTTTAGCTTGTTTGACTTCCTCTTCGGAAGAATGTACTGTGTTTTCAGCAATGGCAATTCCTTCGTATGTGTATAAGGCCTGCAAGTAGGCTTCAATCACACTTAAAATGATGTTGTTTTTAGCTTCTTCAACGTATAATTCACTTTGTTGCAAAAGCAAATCCGTACGTTTGACGCGTAAATTCAATTCATTTCCTTGAAACAAATTTACCGAAGCCGACACACCGAAACTATTCGTATAAGCCGTTTGTGCTTCCCGCTGATTGGTGATTTGGTTAATAGTTGAACCGTTGTTCATATTGCCCGAAACGCTTCCGCTAACACTCGGCAACCGATTGCTTTTCGCTTGCTGGTGATTGATTTCGGCTGTTTGTTGACTGATTTCAACTTTTTTAACCTGAATGTTGTTTTCCACAGCATAGTTCAAACACTTTGAAAGTGACCATTTCTCTTGGGCTTTTATCGGAGCAACTGCAACGAGTAACAACCATAAACTATATCTTACTGCCTTCATATTTGTATATTTCAAGTTGAATGTTTCTGTTTAAAAAAATCCCCTTTTTAGAAATTCTTTCGTTTTCACTTCATTGTTCCTACAACATTTCATCTCTTCTAAATCCGCTACATTTTGAAAGAATTTCGTAGAAGGGAATTTCTCAAATGGAAAATAAAAACTCATATCGTTAATTTCTGAGGCAAAGATAGGGTAGTAAGTGAGCCAGAAACAAATAAGATATACATTTGGTGGAATTTTATCGACCAAAAGAGAGTTTTTATCGACCAAAGTTTTTCATTACCTATTTCTGTGAATAAAATTTTTACAGATTGTTTGTATCAACCAGAACAAAAAAGATGTTATCCTTTCATTGAACAAATAAAATTGGTAATTCTGATATTTTTTTAATATTTTTGTGGGAATTTACAAAAAAATAAAAAATTATGAAATCGGTTGAACACAATGAAATATATTTTGCAGGAGGTTGTTTTTGGGGAATAGAACATTTTTTCAAGCAAGTGAGAGGAGTGGTGTCAGCAACATCGGGCTATGCCAATGGCTACACTAATAATCCAACGTATGAGGAAGTTTATGCTGAGCTAACGGGCTATGCAGAAACGGTGAAAGTAACATATAATTCACAAAAAATTCAGTTAAAATTACTCATTGATTTGTTTTTTAAAACGATTGACCCAACGAGTTTGAACAAACAAGGAAATGACGAAGGAACACGATATAGAACCGGAATTTATTATACAAATCAGCAAGATGAAAGTGTTGTGCAGAAAGCGTTAAAAAATTTGGCTAAGAAACACAATCAACCTATCGTAGTAGAATGCAAACCCTTGCAAAATTTCTACGTAGCAGAAGATTGGCATCAAGAATATTTGACCAAAACACCAGGAGGATATT
The DNA here is from genome assembly GCA_041819925.1 of Capnocytophaga sp. Classification (GTDB taxonomy): domain Bacteria; phylum Bacteroidota; class Bacteroidia; order Flavobacteriales; family Flavobacteriaceae; genus Capnocytophaga. The sequence goes on along the minus strand of JBGYFE010000018.1, from coordinate 10,233 downwards.
GCCATATTCCGTTAGAACTTTTTGCCGTAGCTCGAAGAGCAAATCCATTAAAATTTAAAGGTAAAAAACACAAAATAAAATATTTACGCAAGATTTTTTTGAAAAGGAAACAATAAAAATTTCGTATAACAAAATATTTTATGGTTACTTTCAAATTTTGTTTACCTTTGTCCGATGTTTCTATCACAGATAAATACACCCGATGATTTGCGCAAATTGCCGAAAGAAAACCTTTCTTTTTTGGCAAAGGAGTTGCGTGACTATATCATTGATGTGGTTTCAACGCAAGGCGGACATTTAGGAGCAAGTTTGGGCGTAGTGGAACTTACCATCGCTCTTCATTATGTTTTCAACACACCCGATGACAAACTCATTTGGGACGTAGGACATCAAACATACGCCCATAAAATACTGACCAACAGACGTGAGGCTTTCCGAAATATTCGGCAAATAGCAGGCATAAGCGGTTTCCCAAAAATTGATGAAAGCCCTTACGACACATTCGGAACGGGACATTCTTCCACTTCCATATCCGCCATTTTGGCAATGGCAATGGCAAGCGCTTTGGCAGGAAATTTTGAGCGAAATCACATTGCAGTCATTGGAGATGCCTCCATCGTCAGCGGAATGGCTTTTGAGGCAATGAATCACGCAGGAACGACCAATGCCAATATGCTTATCATTCTGAATGACAATGCCATAGGAATAGACCCTTCGGTAGGAGCATTGAAAACCTATTTTGCTCAATTACGCGCTGAAAAAAGCAAAAAAGAAACCTTTTTCAGTCGTTTAGGCATTCATTATGAAGGAATTATTGACGGACACAATCTCAACGAGCTTCTTGATATTTTTGAAGTTCTGAAACATAAAAAAGGCGTAAAACTTCTGCACGTAGTTACCACCAAAGGAAAGGGATTGCAACAGGCTGAAAATAACCAAATTACATACCATTCTCCTGGAAAATTCGATAAAATCACAGGCGAACAATTTTCAGAAAATACCTCTCTTCCAGCCAAATACCAAGACGTGTTTGGGCATACATTGGTTGAACTTGCTCGTCAGAACGAAAAAATTATCGCCATCACTCCCGCAATGCCCAGCGGAAGTTCTTTGACGTATATGCAACAAATTTTTCCTGAACGAGTTTTTGATGTAGGGATTGCCGAACAACACGCCGTTACGTTTGCCGCAGGGTGGGCTTTATCGGGTTTTGTTCCTTTTTGTGTGGTTTATTCTACTTTTTTGCAACGTGCTTATGACCAAGTGATTCACGATGTAGCTTTGCAAAATTTGCCCGTTATTTTTTGCATCGACCGCGCTGGATTGGTAGGCGAAGACGGAGCTACACATCACGGAGTTTTTGATATGGCATTTTTAAATCCGATTCCGAATCTCATCATTGCATCGCCACGAAATGCTTCCGAACTTCGGAACTTGCTCTACACAGCTCAATTAGGTGTTCGACAGCCTTTTGTAATTCGTTATCCACGGGGCAGATGCAACCAAACCGATTGGCAGCAACCTTTCCAAAAGATGGAAATTGGCAAGGGCGAACAACTCAAAGTGGGAACGAAATATGCTGTATTAAGTATCGGAACTATCGCCGATAACGTGTCAAAAGCGCTCAATTTGTTAAAAAATAGTGAAGAATACGCTCATTTTGATATACGTTTCTTAAAACCTTTGGACGAATCACTTTTACATACTATTTTTGCGACCTACGAAACTATTTTTACAGTGGAAGAAGGTTCTGAAAAAGGTGGTTTAGGAAGTGTTATTGCGGATTTTGTCGCAAAATATTCCTACAAAAATACACTGAAAATCATAGGTTTACCCGATGAATTTATTCCAAACGGAAGTGTAGAAGAATTACATAAATCACTTGGATTAGACCCTGAAAACCTTTGTCAAAAACTAATAATTCAGAAAGAAAAATAAGAAATATCTTTTTCAATAACAGACACTTAAATTTAAAAAAATGAAAAAAATCGCATTGCTGTTACTTATTACATCGTTAACCATTTCCGTTTCTGCGCAAATTCGCAAAGCAAAGGGCGTGGAGTTACCCGCCAAAGCGGATACTATCAAAGTTCAGGAAGATGAAGGAGCTTTGAAATATACTTTTCATCGTTTCAAAAGAATGCAAGAAAAATGGTTTAAATTTAATCAAATAAACCTGAATTTGAGTGAAATGGCCTTCTCTAATTGGAGTGCGGGTGGAGAGAATTCCGTATCAGCATTGCTAAATGCAAAATTCCGTCGCCGTTTTTCAGAACGCACATACTTTTGGGATAATGAATTTGAGTTCAACTATGGTATGAATGCCCAAAAAGGAAGAGGTCCTCGCAAAACTGATGATAAATTGTCGTTTATTTCGGCGTTAGGTTATCGCGGAAATGCCACCTCATTTTGGTACTACACAGCTCGTTTTCAATTTCTTTCGCAACTCAGCAACGGATATTCTTATCCTGATACGGAGAAGCCTATTTCCAAATTTTTTGCTCCTGCGTACGTTTATTTAGGTTTGGGTATTGAGTATGCGCCAGATAACAACAAATTTAACCTATTTTTATCTCCATTGACCCAAAAAACAACACTCGTTTTAGATGAAATATTGGCAAATGAAGGTGCTTTTGGTGTAGATGCAGCCGTTTACGCTCCTGACGGACGAATGATACGAAAAGGGAAAATGTCAAACACAGAACTTGGTTTTTCCGTATCAGGAAGATGGAATGAAAAAATAGCCGAAAATATGCGTTTAGAGAATGTTTTCAATTTTTATGGCGACTATCTAAACAAATTTGGAAATATTGACATTGATTGGGAAGCAAATTTGAATCTGAAAGTGAATGATTATGTTCAAGCACGCATCGGTTTACACATAAAATATGATGATGACGTGAAGTTCTTTTCTTATACCGACCCTAACGGACAGGTTCAGAAATATGGCGCAAGAACTCAATTGAAACAACTTTTAGGAGTAGGACTTTCATACACGTTCTAAATGTTCAAGTTTTTCAATTTACAACAAAAACCATTTCAAAACCGACTATGTTTTTAGAAAATACCACCAATCACACTGAAAAATTCGGCTGGATAGAAGTCATTTGTGGGTCAATGTTTTCGGGAAAAACCGAAGAGCTTATCCGCAGGCTACGACGAGCTCAGTTTGCAAAACAAAAAGTAGAAATTTTCAAACCCGCTTTTGACACACGTTACCACGATAATAAAGTGGTTTCGCACAATGCCACCGAAATTCAGTCTACACCCGTGCCTGCTGCTACCAACATTTTGTTGCTTGCAGATGGTTGCGATGTGATTGGCATTGATGAAGCTCAATTTTTTGACGATGAGATTGTTAATGTCTGTAATGATTTAGCAAATCGTGGAATGCGTGTCATTGTTGCCGGATTGGATATGGATTACAAAGGAAAACCTTTCGGACCGATGCCTGCTCTGATGGCAACAGCCGAGTATGTTACCAAGGTACACGCCGTTTGCACACGCACCGGAAATTTAGCAAATTTCAGCTATCGAAAAGCGGCTTCTGAAAATTTGTATATGCTTGGTGAACAAGATACATACGAACCACTAAGCCGAGCCGCCTTTTTCAAAGCAATGAAAAACCGAAATCAAGAAAAGAAATCAGAAAATTAAATATTATAGCTTTTTAAACACTAAACCATTTTATATCTTTATGGATTTTTTATTTACAGCCGATGCCATTGTGGCATTACTTACGTTAACCTTTTTAGAAATTGTTTTGGGGATAGACAACGTTATTTTTATCTCCATCGTAACAGGAAAACTTCCTGAAGAAAAACGCAAAAAAGCCACTCGATTGGGATTATTTTTGGCAATGTTTATGCGTATTGCCTTGCTTTTCAGTATTTCATTACTCGTACAGCTGAAAGAGCCTTGGATAAGTTTCGATTGGGGTTGGTTCAAAGCCGATTTTAATGGTCAGGCACTGATTCTGCTGGTCGGAGGTATTTTCTTGTTGTATAAATCTACAAAGGAAATTCACTCGAAAGTAAATCATATTGAGCACGTTACCGATTCAAAAGAAGCTGGAAAATCAAGAGGAGCTTCTTTCGGGAACATTATCGCTCAGATTTTGATGATTGACCTTATTTTCTCGGTGGACAGTATTTTAACCGCTGTGGGAATGACCAACGGTTTGGAGGGTGCTCTGTACATTATGATTACTGCCGTAGTAATTTCTGTTGGAATTATGATTTTGTTCGCCAATCCGGTCGGAAGTTTCGTTAACCGAAATCCTTCAATTCAAATTTTAGCACTTGCTTTCTTGATTTTGATTGGATTTATGCTTATTACCGAAAGTATGCACCTTTCACACGCCGTACTTGCGGGACAAGAAGTGGGCGCAGTTCCGAAAGGATATTTGTATTTCGCTATCGCCTTCTCATTAGGCGTCGAGTTTTTAAATATGCGTATGCGCAGAAAATCGCACTAAATTCATATAAATCTGACAGAATGCCATTTGTAAATTGGTTTTCTGTCAGATTTTTGAAATCAAACAAGATGTTTTTGACCAAAATATAGATTTGGCAAACATTTTGTGAAGACACTTACGAATAAAAAAAACATTAATTTATTATGATAGGAGATATAGGTTATCTTGTTATTCTTGGTCTTTTTGGACTGATTAGTATGCTGGTTAGCTGGCAATTAAAAAGAAAATTCAAGCACTACTCACAGGTGTATTTGAGAAATAATATGTCAGGAGCAGAAATTGCTGAAAAAATGTTACACGACCACGGAATTTATGACGTAAAAGTCATTTCAACTCCGGGAATGCTCACTGACCACTACAATCCGATGAACAAAACGGTGAATTTGAGTGAGGTGGTTTATAACGAGCGTAATGCTGCCGCAGCAGCTGTGGCTGCTCACGAATGCGGACACGCCGTACAACACGCTCAGGCGTACAAATGGCTTACAATGCGTTCTAAATTAGTACCTGTGGTAAGCGTTTCATCTAATCTTTCCACTTGGGTAATCATCATCGGGTTGGGATTGATGGCGGCTTCTCACTACGGAATTTATGTGGCAATTGCTGGACTTGTAATGTCAGCTTTGGCTACTTTGTTCAGTTTTATTACACTTCCGGTTGAGTATGACGCAAGCAATAGAGCTTTGGCGTGGCTTAAAAACAAAAATATGCTTTCACAACAAGAGTATGCAGGCGCAGAAGACTCTTTAAAATGGGCAGCGAGAACCTATTTGGTGGCAGCTTTGGGGTCGTTAGCAACGCTTTTGTATTGGGCATTTAGAATTTTTGCGTCATCAAGAGAATAAAAAACTTACCAAGTTCTTTTTCCAAGAAAAAAAAAATAGGCTGTTTGGTTCTTTTCAAACAGCCTATTTAATTTATTTTTAAATCGCTACGGAAATTTCTTTTCCGTTTTCAGCAGTAACGAATTTTCCATTGACGTTCACCTCCAATGAAGTGCCGTGAAGCGATAAGCTCACTTGATTTTTAGAGGCTGAAACCTTCAATATCTGTCCTCGGAAATTGATTTTAAACGAAAAACTTGCCCATTGCGAAGGAACTTTCGGAGTTAAGTGCAATACATTGTCTTTCACTCGCAATCCGCCAAAACCTTCCACAATGCTCATCCAAGTTCCTGCCATTGAGGTGATGTGCAATCCTTCGTGAACCTCTTTATTATAGTCATCAAGGTCAAGACGTGAGGTGCGCAAATAAAACGTATAAGCGTGTTCCATTCTGCCCAAAGAAGCTGCTAAAATACTGTGTACGCAAGGCGATAAAGACGATTCGTGCACGGTAAATGGCTCATAGAAATCATAGTGTTTTGCCAATTCTTCTTTCGTAAAATGGTCTTCAAAGAAGTAAAATCCTTGCAAAGTATCAGCCTGTTTGATGTAAGGCGAACGCAAAATTCTGTCCCAAGACCAATGCTGGTTGATTGGACGCTCTTTTTTGTCAAGCTCGGCAACCGTGATAAGTTCCTTATCCAAGAAACCGTCTTGTTGTAAATAAATTCCGAGTGATTCGCTATATGGGAAATACATCTTTTCAGAAACTTCCAACCATTGAGAAACTTCACTGTCGCTCAACTTCACTTTGTCAATAATTCGTTCAAAGTCGTTCGGGTAAGCCGATTTTACTTTCTCCAAACATTCTTTGGCATAACGAATACACCATTGAGCGATATAGTTCGTGTAGAAGTTATTGTTGATGTTATTTTCATATTCGTTAGGACCTGTTACGCCAAGAATGACATACTTTTGTTTGTCTTTCGAGAAGGTTGCTCGCTGATGCCAAAAGCGTGCTATTCCGATAAGCACTTCCAAGCCCATTTCTGGAACGTATGCAAAGTCGCCTGTGTAACGAACGTAATTAAAAATTGCAAAAGCAATTGCTCCGTTGCGATGGATTTCCTCAAAAGTAATTTCCCATTCGTTGTGGCATTCTTCGCCGTTCATTGTTACCATCGGGTAGAGTGCCGCTCCGTTTTTAAAGCCTAATTTTTGAGCGTTTTCGATGGCTTTTCCGAGTTGATTGTATCGGTATTTAAGCAAATTACGAGCTACTTCGGCGTTTTTGGTTGCCATATAGAACGGCAAGCAATAGGCTTCGGTGTCCCAGTAGGTGCTTCCGCCGTATTTTTCGCCTGTAAATCCTTTGGGACCAATATTCAAGCGTGGGTCTTTACCCGAATAGGTTTGATTGAGTTGAAGTATATTAAATCGGATTGCTTGTTGTGCTTTCACATCGCCTTCGATGGTAATATCGGCCATTTCCCAAACGGCTGCCCAATCTTCTTTTTGTTTTTTGAGAAGCTCATCAAATCCAATGGAAACCACTTTGGGCAATAGTTGCTCGGTTTCTTCAATCAGTTTGTCTTTTGGGTGATTGAACGACGTAACATATCCGGCAAACTTCTCAAATCGAGCTGTTTGATTTTTCTTTACGGAAGCCTCGTACACGAAACCGATGTAAGTTTCAGAAGTATTCACCTTTTTAAGGTCTGCCAAAGCACCCTCAACGGAAAGTTTATTCTCCATAAACGTGCATACGCGAAAAGCAGTCTTTTTGGTTTCCGCTACGATGAAACCGTGATTTTTGATTTGCTTTACTTCGAGCGTATTCCAAAATTTTTCTTCCCAATTGGTATCGTGGTTTTCGATGGAACTATCCAAATAGGATTCAAATGAAATAGTGGCATCACCGCTTAAAGGCGTTACCTCATAGCGAATTACGCCCACTTCGTCGTATTGCAGTGATAAAAAGCGTGTTGCAGCAACTTGCACTTCTGTTCCGCTGGGAAGAACCGCCACAAACGAACGCGTATAAACTCCTTCCTTCATATTCAGTACGCGTTTGAAATTGCGAACTTCTTTGCAAGTGTTTAGGTCTAAGGTTTCTCCATTTATGGTTACGTTAATTCCTATCCAACTCGGAGCGTTTAATACTTTGGCAAAATATTCCGGATAACCGTTTTTCCACCAGCCTACTTTGGTTTTGTCGGGATAGTACACGCCTCCGATGTAGCTTCCTTGGAACGTTTTTCCGCTATATTTTTCTTCAAACGTAGTGCGTTGCCCCATAGCTCCGTTACCTAAACTGAACAAACTTTCGGACTGCATTACACGGTCTTTTTCAAATCCTTCTTCGATAATGCACCAATTGTCTGGCACGATGTAATCTTGATTCATATTATTATTTTTTATTATTTTTTGTTTATTCTTCCTCAGTTCCTCCAATTGCTCGCCGGGAACTTTTTTGTTAATTATTATATGATAATTGCTCGCCGGAACTTACTTTTTGCTAATTATTATGTAATAATTGCTCACCGGAACTCACTTTCTGCTAATTATTATATGATAATTGCTCGCCGGAACTTACTTTTTGCTAATTATTATGTAATAATTGCTCGCCGGAACTTACTTTTTGCTAATTATTATGTAATAATTCGCTATTTTCTCACTAACTCTATAAAAATTCAAACCTTTAACAAAGATTTAAAAACATTATTTTCTGTTTTTTCTTCTGTAAGGACAAAAGATATTTCGTCTCTACATTTAATTTGTTTCCAAATCACAAACCATCACATAATCCTCTTCATTTTCTTTTACGATACGAAAACCTAAACTCAAATACCACGCACTTGCGTAATTAGCTTTCTGTACCGAAAGTGAAGCCTTTTTGTAGCCTTTTTGAGCGAGGATTTCAAGCAATTTTTTAAATAGTTTTGTGCCAATTCCCTGATTGCGATACTCTGAATAAAGCGATACCGAGAGTGAGGGCGTTTGGTCGTCAATATGTCCATAATCGTTTATAATCCGTGACCACGCTGCACCAATGATTTTATCCGTCATCTCTGCCACTACGGCAAAATCTGCTTTTTGTGTTCCAAAATTGGCAATATACATCTGCAAATCGGGGTGCAGGATAATATCACGAGGAGGAGGAGCGATATCTTTTGGCAAAAATATCGCTTCGTACAGAAAATCGGCTAACAAAGGATATTCGCTCGGTTGTATAGGTCTAATTTTTAGTTTCATTTTTTTAATGTTTTTACAACAAAATATCCGTAATTTATTTCTTTTTATTCATATCTTTCCCTTTTTCGGATAGCATTTTTATATTACTTAGATATTCTTGCTCAATAGGTGATAAGGTTTTTTGTACATACTTTTTGTATTCTGTATGTGCTTTTGCTATTGCTTGATTATGTGAAACTGTTCCTGCATTGTCCAGTAATTTTCTTCCGTCAGCGGATAAGATAGCATCTAACTGCTTAATGTAATCCTGCATCCTCATTGTTCGCCGCTCGATGGCTCTTGCTTCGGCAAAATCGAAATAACCCGAAACGATATTGTTTAACACTTTCAACTCTTTGTCATTGAGATAGTTTTTTGCTATTTCGGTATCTTTTTTGGTTACTTGCTCACCTTTGAAATTAGTAAGTCCCATAAATTCTTTTTCGGCATCAGCACGATTGAAAATTATCTCCGAAGCCGTATTGCCGTGTACGGCGTAATGCAATTTGTTTTGTACGATTTTGAAAAACGATAGGGTTTCTTCGGCTTTTGGATCATAGTCAACGCTTAATGCATACAAATCAAGTACTTGGCGATACATCAATTTTTCGCTACTTCGAATGTCCCTAATTCTATCAAGCAACTCACGCCAATAACCGCCTCCACCAAGATTTTTTAGCCGCTCATCATCTATCGTAAATCCTTTTATCATATATTCTTTGAGCCGTACCGTTGCCCATTGGCGAAATTTGGTGGCTGTTTTGGAATTTATACGATAGCCAAGTGAAATAATCATATCCAAGTTGTAGTATTTCACCTCTTTGGTCTGGTTTTTTCCTGCAATGGCACCGTGTTCAGTGGTGTGTAAGAAATTCTTACTAACCATATTTTCTTCCAATTCGCCGCTACCTAAAATGTTTTTTATGTGCATCGTGATATTGGGGCGAGAGGTTTGAAAAAGCTCCGCCAATTGGGCTTGTGTAAGCCACACTGTTTCACCCTCAAAACGCACATCAACAGAAATTTTATCATTTTCAATATTAAAAATGACAAACTGATTATTTTTTTCAGATAGATTTTTCTGTTCTACATTTTCTATTTCGGACATAAATCTTTGATTTTGAAATTTTAATAATGAAATAATTTAAAATTTTGTCTACTGATACTGCTGACATAATTCAAGGCTTTCATCATTCGCTTTATACAATTTCAATAATTTGCTAAACCACATAGGTATCAAATATATACCGCCCAACTTATTACCTATTTCTTTAAATTTTCATTTGCGTAAAATCGGCAAACACTTCGTCCGCTTGCGTTAAAACATCGTGACTACCAATGCCGATGGCTTTCATTCCTGCTGTTTTTGCCGCCTGAATGCCCGCTTCCGAATCTTCAAAAACGACACATTCTTCGTTTTTTACGCCCAATTTTTGAGCAGCAATAAGGAACACTTCGGGGTCGGGTTTGGCTTTGGTAACGTCGTTGCCGTCCACGATTTCGTCAAAGAGGGAAATAATTCCGGTTTTTTCCAAAATCAGACGCGCATTTTTGCTCGCCGAACCGAGTGCAATCTTTTTACCATTGCGACGCGCTTCTTCCAAGAATAATTTTACACCAGGAAGTATATCGTTTTCGTCCATTTGAGCCACATAACTCAAATAATCTTCATTTTTGCGAGTTGCCAACTCATCCAAT
>JBGYFE010000017.1:0-57021 GCA_041819925.1 Capnocytophaga sp. | reverse complement strand
GAAAAGAAGAAGGAAAACAAGGTAGAAGTTATGACACAAAGAAAAAGAAAGTTCTTTGTGCGATACAACTTAGTAACCAAGGTAAAGTTAAACGTTTTTATGCATTTAAAATTCCTGACTATTCTTCAAAATCACTACGAACAATATTTGATAAACACATTGATAAGACAGCCTATATAACGACTGATGAATGGAAAGGCTATAGACCTATAAAAGACTATAATATAACTCAAAAACCGAGTAATGACGGAAAGAATTTTCCTACATTACACAAAGTAATACACCAAGTAAAATCTTGGATAAGAGGTATATATTCTTGGGTTTCAGAGTTTAATATAGACCGCTATTTAGCTGAGTATAGTTTTAGAATCAATCGCTCACAGAGCAAAGAGACTATCTTTAACAATCTAATAAAAAGATTGATTGAAAGAAAACCTATTTTCCAATCTCTGTTGGTATGCCATTAACTTGACACCTCAAACGATTTTTATATAATTTTTCATCAAAATAAATATCTTTGTCTTGCCCTTTTCTCGGATTTTGTTTGGTATAGTTATAATTTTTTCTCTAAAAATCTTCTCAAATTTCGACTATTAAAACCTGATTTCGCATTGAGAAACAAGCCTTTATGCTCAATTTCTGTCAATTGTATGCAAATTTAATTTTCTATGATTTTTGAACAATAAATTAAGACAAATCCTTTGACGCGAGACTTTGCCGAACTGAACGAAGTTAAAATCATCATTTTTACGCCATTTATTAAAGTAATAATAATTTAAAGTATGCTTCTGTGGGAAGTTCTCTCCATTGATAGCCTGTTTTTAATTGTTTGACAATCAGCATAAAAATTAGTGATAAGTCATATTTTGTCTTAAAACCTCTTTTTCCTGTGATTAAATAAGGAATAATCCATTTTTTTATCGTATCTTTGCTCAAAATTCCTTGAATTTTAGATGGTTACGCAACAACAAAAATACTAAATTTTCTTGGAATTTTTGCTTTTTTGAAAAGTTTAGACAGGTTTATTATAAAATTTTTATGCTTAAAGCTCTTTCTATAAAAAATTTTGCATTAATAGATGATTTGCAAATTGATTTTCCAGAAGGTTTTATTATCATCACAGGTGAAACAGGAGCTGGAAAATCTATTATATTAGATGCTCTTTTATTGGTTTTAGGAAAAAGAGCCGATATGTCTGTTTTGAGAAATGCAGAAGAAAAGTGCGTAATTGAAGTGGAATTTTCATTACAAAAATATGATTTTCAGTCTGTTTTTGAAGAGTTAGAGATTGATTATGATTCTTCAACCATTCTTCGAAGAGAAATACTTCCGACAGGAAAATCAAGGGCTTTTATCAATGATTCTCCTGTAACCTTAGATGTTCTCAGCAAATTAGGACAAGTATTAGTCGATATCCATTCACAACACCAAACTATTTCATTAGGAAACTCAGATTTTCAGTTTGAAATCATTGATGCTATGGCGAAAAATGAAGACCTGCGCGAGGAGTTTTCCTCTTTGTGGTTATCATTAAAAAAATCCCAAAAAAAATTACAAGAATTAATTGATTTTCAAAAGAATGCCAATAAAGAATATGAATATAATTTACACTTATTGAAGGAACTGAAATCTGCACCCCTACAAGAAGGTATACAAGAAGAACTCGAAGAAACATTTGAAGAAGCATCAAATATCGAAGAAATCAAAGAAAGCATTTCAGAAAGCCTATACTTATTGAGTGATGATAACATTGGAATTATCAATCGACTACGTGAATTAAAACGTACTTTTTCTAACTTGACTGACTATAAACAACAATATAGAAATATCTTTGAACGCATCGAATCGGCTTTTCTCGAATTAGAAGATTTACAAAACGAATTGTTTGATATTGACGAAAATATAGAAACTGACCCCGAAACCTTGCAAGAAGTTTCCCAACAGTTGAACTTGATTTATAATTTACAGAAAAAACATAAAGTAACAACCGTAAAGGAACTTATCAAAATTCAAAATGAATTAGAAAAATCAGTTTCTGAAACAGAAAACATTGAGGAAACTATTGCATCTCAACAACAAACTGTTGAAAGTAAACAGAGAGAAACTTTTGAAAAAGCCAATGAAATTCATAAAACTCGTCAGAATATACTTCCCGAATTGATTGAAAAACTTACTTGTTTTACACACGAATTAGGAATGCCAAATGCCCGTTTTTCAGTAGAATTGACACCAACAAAAACTTTTTTCAACAACGGATTTGATGAACTTTCCTTTTTATTTTCAGCCAACAAGGGAGGAAATTTTGGACAATTAAAGAAAGTAGCCTCAGGAGGAGAATTATCTCGTATAATGCTATCAATCAAGGCAATAATGGCAGAACACACTGCCTTACCAACCATTATGTTTGACGAAATTGATACAGGTGTTTCAGGCGAAATTTCCCAAAAAATGGGAGATATTATGAGAACAATGAGTGATAATCGGCAGGTATTTGCCATCACCCATTTACCGCAAATAGCCGCCAAAGGAGATTTCCATTTTAAAGTATTCAAAGATGATACAAACGGAAAAACTACTACACACTTAAAAATTCTATCTGATAATGAGAGAATTACAGAAATATCTGAAATGTTAGAGGGAAAAAATAGTGGAGAGTCGGCACGCAATCACGCTATTGAATTGTTAAGAAAAAAATAAGCATTACTTTTATGAAATAGTATTTTTTCAAAATTAAAGCCTTGAATTAAAAATTTAATTCAAGGCTTTAATTTTAGGAATACCTTCCCTAATTTTTTTTAGTAGTTTTTACTTTTTAATTGTTCAAAACACCTACAATTCTATCTGATATTGAAGCACATAAGTTCCTTTTCGAGTACTTACTTTTTTGTCTGTTGTATCGAAAATAGGACGATTATGATAACTAAATGTCAATTTACTTTTATTACCATTAAAATACACATTGAGACCTAAGGCATAAGAGTTTACACTCTGATTTAGACCATCAAAATCAGCATATTTCCAACCTAAATTGGGTTGATATCGAATTTTATTTTTCTCTGATTTGGGAAGTAAATAACCAAACTGGAAAAGAAACATATTACCCGTACCTACCACAGGAAAAGCATTTCCTCCTCCGTTAAAAGAAGTACCTGCCGTATCAAAAATACTATTAACCCCTATATTTCGTACATAATTTTCTCCTAAATTGATATTATTATAACCTAAATAAGCGGTTATCGCCTCATTTTTTTCTGAAATTGGTATATCCAAAAAGAAATCTGCTGCTAAATTCAAATAATCATCATAATTCGTACTTCCATTTTCTATTTTTTGAAGCATTTTAGGTTGGTACGCATATCCTAATCCAAAATTCATTACTTTTTTTGTTCCGATATATGTTCCCACTCCTCCACTGTATGGTGTTCTATTGCTTTCATTATCTAAAAATTCATATTTTATGTAGGAGGAAGAAGAAAACCGAGAACGATTCTTTGCATAACCAAATTCCGTAATTTGTGTCTCCGAAGGCAAAGCAGAGCTCTGTAATGAAATATTGTAGTCAATTTTTCCTAACTGTCCTTTGGCATATACACCTAAATTTCTACCTATGTCATCATAATGATTCAACGTAAATAGCTGGTGTACAGCTGGGTCTAAATTTAACATTGAACCATTTGAAAAGGCTACAAAACGCCCTGCTCCACTAAAAATAACTTTTCCCACACCTAATGAAAATTTTTCACTGAATGTATATTCTGCTAATAAATCAAGTAATCTGAAATCATTGGAACGAAGGCTTTTTTGATTGATGTTATTGTTTCCTAACAACATAAATAAAAATAATTTCCGATTTATTTGAGCCTGAAAACCAATACGATAACGCCTAATTGAAAAATCAAGAGAACGATTCACAGATTCCTTATTAATCGTTGTTCCTGGATTCGCTTCAACATATCTTGCCCAAAATTGTCCTCGAAACGAACCCTGAATGTAAGTATCACCACGCTCATCAAAATTATATCTTAATGATTGAGCATAAAAACCTACTGAAAATAAGCTACATAAGAGCAATAAAACATTCTTCCTCATTTTATTATATTTTTTTTAACAAAAGTATTAAAGATTATTTAAATATACAATACAAAAATGATGTTTTCTCAATCAAATAATTTCACAAAACCCCTAATCACCTATGAAATTACTTTTTTTCTCCTCATAAGCTCCTTTTTCAGCTGTAGAGTGAAATTTAATTCCTAATTTTTGACATTCTATTTGCCATTTTTTGACAAAACTTGGATAATTACTCCCGTCTGCAATAACTATTTTTGGATTGATTTTCAATAGCATACGTTCAAAGTTGATTTTTGGAGATTGCCTTATTATCACCTTATCAATATGTATATTTTCCGACGTAGGATAGATACCTAAACTATCTAAACATAAAATCGTTTTTTCTTGAAATTCAAATAAATATGGGATATTCTCAACAGAAATATTGGATATTCCTAACGTTTTAGCGTAATTGTTTGATATATAATTATTTTTAACCGTATCATTCTGAAATACAGCAAGTTGTTTTCCATTTCGTACTATAAACAAACTACTTTTATACGTATGGAAAACAACTAAATTCTGTAAAATTTCTGATGTGTACTTTTTATAAAAAAGAGTCGCTTGAAATAGTAAAATTGTTCCTAAAAAGATTATTGTTCTTGTAAAATTTTGTCGATTTACCCAAAAAATAAATGCTGCAATCATAAAAAATGAGCTTACAAGCAAAATTTCATCAAAATAAATGTTCCGAACAATAAAATCTTCTTGATTAGCAATAATTTTAGCAAAAAAATTCATCAAATTGATAGTATTTTCTAATATAACTATCAAAAAATACGGTATCGAATTAAAAATTCCCAATATAATTGCCAAAAAACCAAGAATTAACACAGGAGATAACAACGGAACTATCAATAAATTGGAAACAAAAAACAGTATCGGAAATTGATGAAAATAATATAAACTTATGGGCAAAACCACTATTTGAGCCGAAAATCCAATGATAAACAAAGACCAAACTGATTTAAAAAATTTATGTTTAGGTTGCCACCACTTTTCCATTCGTGGATAAAAAACCAAAATGGAAAATACAGCGCCATAACTCAGCTGAAAACCAACATCATACAAATAGTCAGGGTGGATTAATAACAATAAAAACATTGACACCATCAAAGCATCAAAACGCCCTTGTCGGCGGTTTATCATCAAGGAAATCCCCACAAAACTAAACATTGTCACAGCACGTACTACCGATGGTGAAAGCCCTGCCAAAAGAGCAAAACTCCATAAAAACAACAACAGCAAAATCAACCGCAACTTTTTCCAAATACCCATATTGGGTAGTTTTTGCAATAAAAACAGTAAAATAGCCGTTATAATTCCTACGTGAAGCCCAGAAATTGCTAAAATATGAACTGCACCAGAATCAATATAATGTTGATAAACATCTTCATCTAACTCACTACGCTCACCAAAAAGTAACGTTTTCAATAGAGAAGATGTTGATTTTGAAAAATTTACATTAAAAATATCAAATATTTTTTCCCGAATATTTTCAGCAAAACCTTGAATAGAGCGCACTTTGGGCTGATTTTCAATCAATTGGTAAGAAATGACATTGGCTCGCCAAAAAATTCCCTGACGCTCCATATATTTCTTATAATCAAACTGATATGGATTCTTTGGAGGAGAAATCTCTTTTAATTCAGATAGAAAAACAAAAGATTCATCTCTTTGTAATTTTCTTTTCAAAATATCTTTCTGAAAAAAACACAAAATATCCCCCGTAACTTCTTGATTATCTGACGATAAAAGTTTTACTTTATAGCTTATTCCGAAATCGGATTCCGATAGTTTTTCTATTACTCGTGCTTGTAATAAATATGGTTTATTGTGTGCAAGTTGATTGGTGTAATGACTTGATTTTGAGGTAGGATTATGCAAAATAGCAACGAACCAACCAATAACAAAAGCCGATATGAAAGTGTGTAGAACAAAAAACTTTCTGAATTTTACATTTTTCAAAGACAAGAACAAGTGCACTGATAATGTGGCAAGTAGCCCTAAACTCATTGCAAAAACATACGGTAAAGACACAACTAAAAAACCAGCGATTGTAATTCCCATTACAACGCCTAAAAGTAAGGTTAATATGGCTGTATTTACGAATTTCACATAACTCTTCTTGCTTTTCTGTATGCTTTTGACCAATATCCTTCGTTCATTGATGAAATAATAACGCCTCTCGATGTCGAGGAGTGTATGAATTTTATTTCTTTTTCGTTTTCAACTACGATGCCCACGTGAGAAATTCTTTTGTTTTTACCCGTGACAAAAAACAGTAAATCACCTACTTGGACATTTTTTAAGTCCACGTGTTTTCCTTGGTTTGCCATTTCGTGCGACGAACGGTGCAAGGAAATTTCAAGCGGTTGAAAAGCAGCCGATACAAAACCTGAACAATCAAAACCAGCACGTGTAGTGCCCCCGTACTTATAGGGAGAACCTAAATAGGACAACGCCGTATCAAGCACCAATTGTTGTTGCTCGCTGGCTGCATAGAAAGCCGTTTTAGCTGTTACTTTTTCTGCAACAGCCTCTTTTTCAGACATTAACTCATCTGTTTTCTGTTTCCTATTTTTCTGTTCGTGAGAAGTTCGAGCAATCACGGGTTGCGACTTCTTACGCGACACGCCCTCCTGCTCCTCTACTCTATTTCCTGTACGTTTACGCGAACTATAACGCTCAGCACAAGAAGAGAAAAGAACTACGAATAAAAACAACAATATTACTTTTAAAAATTTCATTTCCAGCTAAATATCTTTGCCAAAGTTTAAAACTTTGGCAAAGATTATAAATAAATATTAATCCTAAATCAATGATTTCGTTGTTATCACAAGATTTTCCCCATTTGTGTCAACATCAAAATAAATAGTATCGCCTTCTTTGATATGTGTAGCGACAATTTCTTCCGCTAAAAGGTCTTCTACATATTTTTGAATGGCTCGTTTGAGCGGACGAGCTCCATATTGTTTGTCGTATCCTTTTTCAGCAATGAAATCTCTTGCTTTTTCACTGAGTTCTATGGTATATCCCAAATCTTTGATACGAGAATACAACTTATTAAGCTCAATATCAATGATTTTAAAAATATCTTCTTTGCTCAATGGATTAAAGGTAATCACATCATCAATACGATTTAAAAATTCAGGAGCAAACACTTTTTTAAGAGCATTTTCAATAATAGATTTCTCGTGATTATCAGATTGTGCCATTTTGGCAGAAGTTCCGAAACCGATACCTTGCCCAAAATCCTTCACTTGTCGCGCTCCGATGTTAGAAGTCATAATGATAATGCAATTTCTGAAATCAATTTTTCGCCCCAAACTATCGGTTAAAAATCCGTCATCAAGCACCTGTAAAAGCATATTAAACACATCAGGGTGAGCTTTTTCAATCTCGTCTAAAAGCACTACGGAATACGGCTTACGACGCACTTTTTCAGTAAGTTGCCCGCCTTCTTCGTAACCTACGTAACCTGGAGGAGCTCCGATTAAGCGTGTAGTTGAAAATTTTTCCATATACTCGCTCATATCAATCCGAATCATAGTTTCCTCTGAATCAAATAATTCGCGAGCTAAAACTTTTGCTAACTGTGTTTTTCCAACCCCCGTCTGCCCTAAAAAGATAAACGAACCGATAGGTTTATTAGGGTCTTTCAAGCCTGTTCTGTTACGTTTGATAGCCTTTATAACTTTCTCAATAGCAACATCTTGCCCGATGATTTTCTTTTTAATTGTATCAGAGAGGGTTGAAAGTTTATTCATTTCAGTTTGAGCAATCCGATTTACAGGAATGCCACTCATCATTGAAACCACATCAGCAATGTGCTCTTCTGTAACCGTATCTCTGTGCAATTTGGCATCTTCTTCCCATTTTTTGTGAAGTTCTGCCAATGTTTGCTCAATTTTCTTTTCATCATCACGTAAACGCGCCGCCTCTTCAAATTGCTGACGTGAAACTGCATCGCTTTTATTTTTGGTAACTTCTTCTAATTCAGCTTCTAATTCCAATATTTTTTTCGGAACTTTCATCTGCGTAATGTGAATGCGCGATCCCGCTTCGTCCAAAGCGTCAAGTGCCTTGTCTGGCAAAAATCGGTCAGTGAGATAGCGACTTGTCAGTTTCACACAAGCCTCGATAGCTGCGTCGGTGTATGTTACACTGTGATGGTCTTCGTATTTTTTCTTGATATTGTGCAGAATTTCAATGGTTTCTTCAATAGAAGTTGGTTCTACAATCACTTTTTGGAAACGTCGTTCCAAAGCACCATCTTTTTCGATAGACTGACGGTATTCGTCCAAAGTTGTAGCTCCAATGCACTGGATTTCACCTCGTGCCAAAGCCGGTTTGAACATATTTGATGCGTCCAAACTTCCTGTTGCGCCACCTGCTCCCACAATGGTATGAATTTCATCGATGAATAAAATGATGTCGTCGTTTTTTTCGAGTTCATTCATTATGGCTTTCATACGTTCTTCAAATTGTCCACGATACTTTGTTCCAGCAACCAACGAGGCCAAATCAAGGGTTACTACTCGTTTATTATAAAGCACACGCGACACTTTTTTCTGTATGATTCGGAGCGCAAGTCCCTCTGCAATAGCACTTTTTCCAACGCCTGGTTCTCCAATAAGCAACGGATTGTTTTTCTTTCTGCGGCTTAAAATTTGCGAAACACGCTCAATTTCTTTTTCGCGACCTACCACAGGATCTAATTTTCCTTGTTCAGCCAGTGAAGTCAAATCCCGCCCAAAATTGTCAAGTACGGTGAGTTTTCGGGCACTTTTTTGTGTACCACTCGGTTCGGAAGTCTGTCCTTTTCCTTTATCGAAAGCCCCTCTTTCCTCGCGCTCATCTTCGTCAAATTCATTCGTTGGATTATTTGAAAAATTATCATCACGAATCGGTTGAGTTTTTGCTCTAACCAACTCATAATCAACTCCTAACCTATTAAAGACTTTAGTTGTGGGGTCATTTTCATTACGCAAAATACTCAACAACAGATGTCCTGTGTTAATTTCTTCACTTTGAGAGCGTTTTGCCTCCAAATAAGTTGCTTGCATCGCTCTCTCAGCTTGCATTGTAAAATGAATGGAATTATGAGTTGGAGGGTTCAGCCCACGAGCAGAAGTCAGAGTATGTATATTCTGCCGTAAGCGGTCAATATCCGTTTTTAAACTCAACAAAATGTCAATTGCCGTTCCCTCTCCTTCGTGTAATATAGCCAAAACAATATGTTCCGTTCCAACAGTTGATTGTCCTAAACGAATTGCCTCATCTTTACTATAAGTAAAAATTCTTTTAACTCTTGGTGAAAAATTGTCACTCATAAAATCTAATATCTAATTGCGTGTTTCGACGACAAAAATCGTTCCTTTTGCAAAAAACTGAAATATTGTCATTTATTTTTGGGTAAAGGTAAATAAAAAGTTTTAAACTACAAAAGAAAAAGACAAAGGTCGTGAAAAACCTTTGCCTCTTTTCGATGTATTAAATTTTTCTATTCTCCTAAATATGGATTACTTCTCCATAAGCTGCGGCAACGGCTTCCATAACAGCTTCACTCATAGTTGGGTGCGGGTGAACAGCCTTCAACACTTCGTGTCCGGTAGTTTCCAATTTGCGTGCAACAACCGCTTCGGCAATCATATCGGTAACGCCTGCACCAATCATATGACAACCCAGCCATTCGCCGTATTTTGCATCAAAAATTACTTTAACAAAACCATCTGCATTTCCGCCCGCTTTGGCTTTTCCTGACGCAGAGAACGGAAATTTACCCACCTTGATTTCGTATCCTTTTTCTTTAGCTTGCTTTTCAGTAAGCCCCACAGAAGCAATTTCAGGTGTGCAGTACGTACAACCTGGAATGTTTCCGTAATCAAGTGGTTCAACGTGTAACCCTTTGATTTTCTCCACACAAAGGATTCCTTCGGCGGAAGCTACGTGAGCCAAAGCCTGCCCTGGAACCACATCTCCAATGGCGTAATATCCAGGAACGTTGGTTTGATAGAATTTATCCACCAAAATTTTATCGCGGTCAGTAGCAATTCCAACCTCTTCCAAACCAATATTTTCAATGTTTGTTTTGATACCCACAGCAGAAAGCACTACGTCCGCTTCCAAAACTTCTTCGCCTTTTGACGTTTTTACAAACGCTTTCACGCCTTTTCCTGACGTGTCTACTTTGGTAACTTCGGCAGAAGTTAATATCTTGATTCCTAATTTTTTAAAGCTACGTTCCAATTGTTTTGAAACCTCTTCATCTTCCACAGGAACAATGTTTGGCATAAATTCAACTATGGTAACTTCCGTTCCCATAGAATTGTAGAAATAAGCAAATTCAATTCCGATAGCACCACTTCCCACCACTATCATTTTCTTGGGTTGCTCAGGCAAAGTCAAAGCCTGACGATACCCGATAACTTTTTTGCCATCTTGCGGAAGAGCTGGCAATTCGCGTGAACGTGCTCCCGTTGCGATGATGATATGGTCTGCAACATATTCAGTTACTTTTCCGTCTTTGTCTTTAACTTCTACTTTTTTTCCGGGTTTTACCTTTCCGTAGCCTTCGATAACGTCGATTTTATTTTTTTTCATCAAAAACTGAACGCCTTTACTCATTCCGTCAGCCACGTCACGACTTCTTTTTACTACCGCAGTAAAGTCTTTATCAAAATCCTTTACGGATAAGCCATAATCCGAAGCGTGTTTCAAGTATTCAAAAACCTGAGCACTTTTTAAAAGAGCTTTCGTTGGAATACAGCCCCAATTCAAGCACACACCTCCCAAGTTTTCTTTTTCAATAACTGCGGTTTTGAAACCTAATTGCGAAGCTCGAATGGCAGTAACATAACCACCTGGACCACTTCCCAACACAATAATGTCGTATTTATTCATTTTATAAAATATTTATTTATCAAAAATTAAATTCGGTTACGAAATTACATATTTTTATTTAATTTTCGGTTTGTTTTTAATGTTTTTTGAATTATTTTTTACAAAACATTGGTATTCAGTATATTAAAAAAAACATACAACTTTCCTAAAAAAAACGAGAATATTTTAATTTTACACTCATTTTTGAGGTTGGATTTTTTCCTTTATTTTATATCGTTTTTCTTTCTTTTTAGTTCGTAAAATAATCTCTCCCAAAAAACCAGCAATAAAAAATTGCGTACCGATGACCATCGTAGTCAAAGCAATATAAAACTCTGGGCGATTGGCAATCAATCGGTTATGCGGATTAATAAATAATTTGTCAATTCCTAAATAAACAGAAAAAAGAAATCCGATAAAGAACATAAGCACACCCAACGCTCCAAAAAAGTGCATTGGTCTTTTTCCAAAATGTGATATAAAACTGATTGTCAACAAGTCAAGAAACCCATTAATGAAACGATTCATTCCAAATTTGGTTTGCCCATACTTCCGTGCTTGATGCTGCACTACTTTTTCTGTGATTTTTTTATAGCCCGCATTCTTTGCCAACACGGGAATATAACGGTGCATTTCACCCGAAACATCAATATTTTTTACTACCTCTTTTCGATAGGCTTTCAATCCGCAATTAAAGTCGTGAAGAGGCAATTTTGATGTTTTCCGAGCTGCCCAATTGAACAATTTTGAAGGCAAGTTTTTGGCTATTTTTGAGTCGTAACGCTTTTTTTTCCAACCCGAAACTAAATCATATCCACCAATGGTTATCATTTCATAGAGAGCAGGAATTTCGTCAGGACTGTCTTGCAAATCAGCATCCATTGTGATAACTACATCACCTTGAGCTTGTTTAAAGCCAATGTTCAAAGCCTGCGATTTCCCGTAATTTTTAAAGAAACGAATACCTGAAATACAATCATTTTTGGCTGACAGCATTTTAATTACTTCCCACGAATTATCGGTGCTTCCGTCGTCAACGAAAATAACTTGATAAGTGAATTGATGCGCTTTCATCACATCAACTATCCAATCGTGAAGTTCTTGCAACGATTCCTCCTCGTTCAAAAGCGGTATGACCACAGATATTTGCATTTATTCAATTTTAAAAATAAAAACTAAATCATTGTGTATAAATATATTACACATAACCTTTAAAATATCACTAAATCCGAATACCAGCAGGAAGTAAATCCTTGTATTCTTTATTTCTCCTGAAAAAGGCAACTGCTTCGGCACACGTCGGTACTACTTTTAATTTTTGAAAGACCACATCGTTAAGCACCACTTTAATAAATTCGTCAGAAAAAGTTTTATCAACATTTTCAGGAATATGCACTTTCGTAAAAAAAATTTTTCGCTCTTGTATTGAATATTCTACAAAAGCCGTTTCATTGTTGATTTTTGTTTGAAATTGGCGAGAAAATTCGCTATTTATTACTTCAATCATATCATTATCAAGCATTAAGACTTTTCAAACTTTCTGAAAATAAATTATTTTCTTTGAGCCTTTTTTTGATTTTATCAAAAAAATTGTACCTTTACCCTATGTTTGAATCCATTATTTCGGCGCAAATTTACGAAATAAATCGTTAATTATCAATTTTAAAATGATAAATCATAAAACTCACATTTACTTAATGCCTGGAATGGCAGCAAGTCCGAAAATTTTTGATTTTTTGAGATTTCCTGATAATTATGAAGCCCATCTTTTAGATTGGATTTTACCTTTAAAAGAAGAGTCTCTTTCAGAATATGCACTTCGATTGTCAAAAAACATCTCCCACGAAAACCCTATTTTGTTGGGGGTTTCCTTTGGCGGTATTTTGATGCAAGAAGTTGCAAAACATATTGATTATAAAAGAATTATCGTAATTTCAAGTGTCAAAAGTAAACACGAATTACCAAAAAAAATGCTTCTGGCACGCTATACTAATTTATATAAACTATTGCCTGTAAGTTTAGTAAACTCGCTTGAATATTGGAAACAATTTTCGTTCTCCGATTCCATTACCAAACGCATTGAACTTTACGAAAAATACATCGGAATGCGTTCCCCTTTCTATCTTGATTGGTCAATCGATAAAATCGTGAATTGGGAACAAGATGCTCCTCTTCCCAACACGATTCATATTCAAGGAGATAAAGACAAAGTTTTTCCTATAAAATACATTTCAGATGCTATTGTAGTTGAAAACGGAACACACATTATGATTATAAATCGTTACAAATGGTTTAATGAACATTTACCAAAAATTTTAGAATCTTTTTAAACGTAATTCATTATAAATAAATATATTAAACATAAAATATCACTATTCAATATCAGGTAAGAAGATTTTTGATTTACATTTTTTACGATAGTAGTCTTTTTGAAAATCCCTAAAATTTTGCTAAAATCAAAAAATGTATTATCTTCGCACGGAATATAAAAAAATTCCAAAAAAGAATTTGGATTTTTACTATTTTTTTGACTTTTAGATTCACTTATCAATGAAGAAATTATTATTTTTGGCATCGGCTTTAATGCTTGTAAGTTGCTCAGAAACAACCGATAAGAATACAATGGTTGTTCAAGGAAACATTGACGGACTGAAAAAAGGAAAGATTTTTTTACAGCAATATGACAACGGAAAACTTGTCAATTTAGATTCAGTTGAAGCAAAAGGAAACGGAAAATTTACGTTCAAACGAAAACTTGAACATCCTGAAATCTTCTACATTTATCTGGATTTGAATAAACGGGAAGGCACTGACTTTGGTGATAGACTATTGTTTTTTGGTGAACCTAAAACCATCACTATCAACAGTAAACACGATATGTTTGACATTTATGCTAAAATTGAAGGTTCTGATTCTCAAAAGATTTTGGAAGAATATAACCGAAATATGCGTAAGTTCAGTAATCGTAATTTAGAACTTTTTGAACAGCAAATCAATGCGTTAAAAAGCGGGAAACAAGAAATAGCTGATTCTATCAACAATCTATCAGAGAAAAATACACTTCGCCGTTATCTTTATGCACTAAACTTTGCCATTACACACCCTGATTCATACGTATCACCATACATTGCGGTTACTGACACACCCGATGCAAATGTTAAGTATTTGGATTCTATCTACAAAATATTGACTCCTGAGGTTGCTGCTTCAAAGTATGGAATAGAATTAAAGAAACACATTGAGGAGGTTAAGAAAAATCTTCAAAAATAGTTTCTATGAAAAAGAAAATCGTTGCGCTTACAGGTGCTGGCATTAGTGCTGAAAGTGGCATCAAAACATTCCGTGATGCTGACGGGTTGTGGGAAGGGCACAACATTATGGAAGTGGCTACTCCTGAGGGATTTGCAAAGAATCCTGCTTTGGTTTTAGAATTCTATAATCAGCGCAGACGCCAGCTTAAAGAAGTTCACCCTAATCTGGCGCATCAGCTTTTAGCTCAGTTGGAGATTGATTACGAGGTAGTTATTATTACTCAAAACGTAGATGATTTGCACGAGCGAGCAGGGAGCAAAAATATCATTCACCTGCACGGTGAACTTTTAAAATCACGTGGCACAGACGATGAAGCGATAACTTTTGACTGTTTCGATGATATTAAAATCGGCGATTTAAGCCCGACTGGAATGCAATTGCGCCCACACATTGTTTGGTTTGGGGAAGCTGTTCCGATGATGTTAGAAGCAATAAATGAGGTAAAAAGTGCTGATATTCTTTTAATTATAGGAACTTCACTGCAAGTGTACCCCGCAGCTGGATTGATGGATTATGCCCAAGTTAATGTTCCTATTTTTTACATAGATTTGAATCCACAGATCCAAAGCAAAAAAAATCTGACTGTAATTGCTGAAAAAGCCTCAATAGGAGTTCAAAAAGCGATTGATATTATTAAAAGAAAATAAAAAAAACATATTTCAAAAATATAAAAACTACCGACTATTCGCTTTCTTCTCTACCTATGGTGATATGGCTCATTTTTCAGAATTGTAAAAGCACGATATACTTGTTCAACAAAAAACAAACGTATCATCTGATGTGAAAAAGTCAGTTTTGAGAGTGAAAGTTTTCCATTTGCACGAGCATACACTTCTTCTGAAAATCCGTAAGGACCACCAATGACAAACACAAGCTGCTTAATGCCTGTATTCATTTTCTGCTGCAAGAATTCCGAAAATCCTTCTGAGGTATATTCCTTTCCTTGTTCATCAAGCAAAACTAAATGTGAATTTTCTACATTTTTTAAGATTAGCTCCCCTTCTTTCACTTTTTGCTGCTCTTCACTGAGCGATTTGCTATTTTTTATATCTGCAATAATTTGTAAATCAAAGTTTACATAGTGTGAAAGTCGTTTTTGATAGTCAGTGATGAGTTGCTGCAATGCTGTATTATCGGTTTTTCCTACAGCTATTAGTTTTATATTCATTTTCAGATATTTAAATATTGAAAACATAAAAATCATCTACATAAAACAAACTTTGTCAAAGTTTTGATACTTTGACAAAGTTAATTGGTAATAAATGACCAAGAATAGTTTTATTTCTAAAAAATCATCTATTTTTTTGGAACTTCTCCTACAATGGAATGTTCCTTATTTCTAAAAGAAAAATCTTTCTTTCTCTCCTTTTTCATTCAATAATTCCAATGAATTTCGGCTATTTGACGACAAATTTGACATCGTATTCTTCAATTCATCTATGTCTTTTACAGGTTTTCCATTCACAGAAAGCAACACTTTGCCTACTACATTGATGTTGTTATATTCATAGAATTGAGAAGCTCCCGTAATTTTCACTCCTGACTTTGTGTTGAATTTTTTCTGGTCGCTATCTGACAAATTTTTCACTTCCAACCCAAGTGCATTGACAATATAAGTTGTATTTTTCTTCAAAGTAATATTTGTCGATTTCGATTTTCCGTCACGTACGTAAGCCACTTTCAGAACATCTCCCGGACGTTTTGAAGCGATATACCCGCTCAAATCAGAATATTTTTGAATGCGAACATTGTCAATCTGCTTAATAACATCACCTTTTTTAATTCCTGCCGAAGCTGCTCCCGACTCCTCATCTACTGAATCTACATAAAATCCGTCAGTTTCTTTAATATTCAATTTTTCAGCATTTGAAGAATTTAATTCCGTTCCACGAACACCTAAAATACCTTTTTGCACGTTTCCGTATTCAATTAAATCTTCTACAACTTTTTTAGCTATATTACTTGGAACAGCAAAAGAGTATCCCACATAAGTTCCTGTTGTTGAAGATATTGCTGTGTTAATCCCGATTAAATCACCTCGCAAATTCACCAAAGCTCCCCCACTATTTCCTCGATTTACAGCAGCGTCGGTTTGAATGAAAGACTCCACTTTATCACTTGAACGTTCACTAATGTTACGTGCTTTGGCACTGATAATTCCTGCCGTCACGGTTGAATTCAAATTGAATGGATTTCCTACGGCAAGCACCCACTCTCCTATTTGTGTGTTATCAGAATCAGCAAAAGTTAAAAAAGGCAAAGGCTCTCCCGCTTCTATTTTGAGCAATGCAATGTCCGAAGAAACATCAGTTCCCACGAGCTTTGCCGTGTATGTTTTGTTGTTGTTCAAGGTTACTTCCAAGCTGGTGGCTTCGGCAATCACGTGATTATTGGTTACGATATATCCATCAGGTGAAATAATTACGCCCGACCCCGTCCCAATTTGGGTTTGGCTTCCACCACGACCGCCTCCGTAGAACAAATCAAAGATAGAAGTAGCTCCGCCCTCCACTTTGGCTACATTTTTAATGTGAACGACGCTATTCACCGTTTTATTTGCAGCATCAATGAAACTACTCTCATTCAGATTGAAATTTGCCCCTGCCGTATAGTTTGCTTGAACGAAATTTGGTTTTGAAATCTCAGTGGTAACTGATTGATTAACTTCATTTTTGTCAAAAAACAATTTGTACCCTCCTAACGATAGCACCCCGCCTAAAAAAGCCGCAGATACTGCACTTACATAATTTTTCATACTGTTTTTCTTAAAATAATTACACTAATATATTTTTTTAACATTACTGATTGGAAATAAGCAATAATTATGCCAATATCTATCCGAAAAAGGCAAAAAATAAAATCAAAAATAAAAATATTTTACACGTTTTCTTTTAAGCGATTTGGCTTTCTAAATCATCAATAATCGCCTTTTTCATTTGAGTTTGGATATAATCTTTGGCTTCGGCATAAGAAATTTCATATTTTCGTTCAATATTTCGGATTTTTTCAGGAAAAACCGATAATTTCAATTGATAATATTCATCTAACTTCTCTTTTGAAGGCATTTCAAAAGCCAATTTGAGCTGAAAACGCCGAAGCAGCGCAAAATCTATAAAGTCAATGTGGTTTGTAGCACAAATAAGCACTCCTTCTTTCGGAAAATAGTCGAATAGTTGGATTATTGTATTTACCAAACGTCGCATTTCACCCACATCACGCTCATCATCGGTTCGGCTTTTGCCAATTTGGTCAAATTCATCTAAAAACAAAACCGCTTTTTCCCGCTGTGCTTTGTCAAAAACAGCTTTCATATTTTTAGAAGTTTCCCCAATTCGTGAATTTACTAAATTGCTCAAATTCAGTATAAAAATAGGCTTATTTAACGCTTTAGCAATTGCCTTAGCCGTAAATGTTTTCCCACAGCCCGAAGCTCCGTGAAACAAAATCTTATTATCTGCCGAAAGCCCATATTTTGAAAGTTCTGTCAAATATTTATGTTCTTTAAGCATCTGATTTAGAGCTTTTTTATTCTCTTCTGACAGAAAAATTTCATCAAAGGGAACTTCTTCTTTATCGTGAATTACAAAATCTGTTGTAAGCATATTTTTTTGATATATATCTTATTTTCAATACTTTAAAACTATCCTAACAAAACATCTAATGACATCATCACCACAAATCCGACCAAAAAACCAATGGTTGAAACATCTGTATTTTTGTTTTGTTGTGCTTCGGGAATAACCTCCTCAATTACCACATAAATCATAGCACCTGCCGCAAAAGCTAACGCATAAGGCAAAACAGGCGTAAAAAACAAAACAGCAAAAGCGCCTAACACTCCTGCTATGGGTTCAACCACAGCCGAAAGTTGTCCGTAAAAAAAACTTTTCCGACGGCTGAGTCCCATACGCCGCAAGGGCATCGAAACGGCAATCCCTTCGGGAAAGTTCTGTAATCCAATGCCTATTGCCAATGTTACCGCCCCCGCAATGGAAGCCTCCGGAATGCCAGCAGCAACTCCTCCAAAAAGCACACCCACAGCCAGCCCTTCTGGAATGTTATGCAAAGTGATGGCCAAAATAAGTAAGGTTGTTTTCTGCCACGACGATTTTATGCCTTCGGTTTGTTTAAAATTTGCGTGAAAATGGGGCAACAAGCGGTCTAACGCAAAAAGAAACAATGCTCCGAGCAAAAATCCTACGATAGCGGGAAGAATTTTCAAAACACCTTCATTTTCACTCATATCAATAGCAGGAATAAGCAAACTCCACACACTCGCAGCAACCATCACTCCGCCTGTGAAGCCTAACATTCCGTCCATAAAAATTTTATTCGCGTTTTTGAAAAAAAACACCACAGATGCGCCCAAAGCCGTAACAAACCACGTAAAAATAGTCGCACAAAGCGCAGCAAATACGGGGTCTATACTTTCCAAAAAGGCTACTATCGTTTCAAACATACGTCTATTGTAAATATTTTGAATGCAAAGATATAAAAATATTTTTTAGTCTCAACTAAAAATAGTTTTATATTGCTTCTAATCTTTTTTATTCAAATAATAATCGTATGTAGCGACTTGTGCCCTTACTTTGGGTTTATTATTTCTGCGATAGGCATTATCTTGTTTTTCTGAAATAATTCTCGCTTTTACGTTATCTGCCCAACCGATTTCAAAAGTGTCCATCAATTCTTTTTTAATATCTTCATCATAAATGGGACAGCCGACCTCCACTCGGAAAGAAATATTTCGTGTCATCCAATCAGCGGAAGAAATATAAACTTTTGGTTTTCCGTCATTTCCGAAAATAAATAAACGTGGATGCTCCAAAAATTTGTCAACAATACTAATGACTTCAATATTTTCACTCATTCCAGCAACTCCAGGCACTAAACAGCAAATACCACGCACAATCATTTGTATTTTGACCCCAGCTCGGCTTGCCTCGTAAAGTTTATTAATCATCTTATAGCTGGTTATGCTGTTCATTTTCAGCTTCATAAATGCTTTTTTCCCCGCTTTGGCATTGGCTATTTCCTGCTCTATGAGTTTGGTCAGCGTTTTCTTGGTATATTGAGGCGAAACTATCAAATGCTTATAACGCTGAATTACATAATTGGTTTCCAAGAAGTTAAATACTTTATTTACATCTTTTAAAATTTCTTGGTTAGCGGTAAACAACGTATAGTCAGTATAAATTCGGGCTGTTGATTCGTTAAAATTTCCTGTACTTATAAATCCGTAACGTTTCAGTTCCTTGCCTTCTTCTCGTTCAATGACACAAATTTTGCTGTGTACTTTCAGTCCAGGAATTCCAAAAATAAGTTTTACGCCTTCGGCTTTGAGTTGTTCGGCATATTTGATATTTGATTCTTCATCAAAGCGAGCTTGCAACTCAATTTGTGCGGTTACTTTTTTGCCATTTTTCACCGCATTAATCAGAGAATTAACCACTTGCGAATTTTTTGCTAAACGATAAATTGTGATTTTTACGGATTTCACCTTGGGGTCTAACGCAGCCTCGCGCAAAAACCAAATAATGTTTGAAAATGTGTGATAAGGAGTAAATTGCAAATAATCTTTTTCTGCAATTTTTTTCAGCAAACTTTCTTCGGAAGTAAGTCCTTTAACGGGCAACGGCTGTATGGGTGTGTAGGTCAAATCCCGACGCCCCATACTTGGAAAGTTCATATAATCCCTGCGATTGTGGTATCTTCCGCCTGGGATAATGCTGTCAGTTTCAACAATTCCCATTTTTTCAAAAAGAAAATTGAGCGTATCTTTGGCTATTTCTTTATCATAAACAAAGCGTACAGGCTCTCCCCTGCGTCTGCCCTCAACACTTGACGAAATTTTTTCGACAAAACTTTTGCTCAAATCATCATCAATATCTAATTCGGCATCGCGCGTGATTTTAATCATATGAGCCGATAGTGACTCGTAGTTAAATATGTTAAAAATTTTGTGCAAACAAAAGCGGATTATATCATCTAACATAATGATATAATGTTTGTTACCTATTTCAGGAAGTTCTACGAAGCGGTCAAGTGTAGCGGGCAATTCAATCAAAGCATATTGGATTTTTTCCTTGTAAACGATTGAGGAAAAGAATTTTTGTATGCCAGAAGTTTTGGTTTCTTCTTTTAGGGACATTTTCACCGCCAAATAAGCAATATCATCTTTGAGTTGAGGAAAAGCGTCTAAATCGTTCAATATGATGGTGAACAACGCCGGACGCACCTTTGTCAAAAAATAAGTGTTTACAAACTGCTCGTGTTCAGGTAATAACGTTTTTTCATTCACCATAAAAATCTGTTCCTTCTCCAATTCTTTGGTGATGGAAGCGATTATACGCAAACTTTCTTCTTGCAGCTGAATGACTTCTTTGGTGATTTCTTCAAGCAACTCTTTGGCGTGCACACCCAATTCATCGTGCGAATGGTCGTTCATTGCCACTCGCTTGACGGTAGCATAACGAACTTTAAAAAATTCGTCCAAATTATTTGAAAAAATACCAGCAAAACGCAATCGTTCTAATAACGGAACATTTTTATCGGCGGCTTCTTGTAGCACTCGCGCATTGAATTTCAACCAACTAAGTTCTCGATTTATGTATATATTCTTTTCTTTTGTCATTTCTAACTTCTTTACGAAAAAATCCGTGTAAAGGTACAATTTTTTTTGATACATACAAAAGAATATCCTCAGCGGAAAATAAAATCTGAAAAATATTTTGCATAAAAAACAAAAAAAATCGTCTATTTGAAAAAATATTTGTTTTTTTAAAATATATGCCGTAATATTGCGCCACTTTTCGGTTCCTTCTATTAAAAAGTATTCTCTAAAAACATTCTCTTAATAAAGGAAATACCCATCACAATAATATTCTGAAAATAACTAATAAAAACATCATTTTATTTTAATAACAAAATTACCAATGTTTGACATTACTGATTTAAAATCTAAGAAGCTGTCTGAATTGCAAGACATAGCTCAACAGATGAAAGTGCCTAAATTTCGCAGTTTGAATAAAGGCGATTTAATTTATCAAATACTTGATTTTCAAGCATCAAACCCAACCACAAGCAAACAAGAAAAAGAAACTTCTACGCAAAAAAACAATCCAGCAAAAGTTTCAAACAAGAAGAAACATTCTAATCAGAAAGTAGCTTCTGAAAACAAATCACAACAGACTACAAAAGAAGTTGTTTCTGCGGAAGTAAAAAAACAAGAACCTGTTAAAAATCAAACTTCTACCAAAGAAAATCTTCCCGCAGCGAACAAAGAAAGTGTAAAAACTGAAAATAAGGAAAAAGAGACTGCAACCATTGTTGCACAAGAATCAAATGAAACTAATAAGGAATCAAAACAATTCAAAAAGCAACCTAATTTTCAGAAAAAAAATAATCAGCAACAAAATCAAAATCAACAGAATACACAAAATCAAAACAAACAAAAAAACGGAAATGCCAACACCAATGGGCAAAATCACTCAAATAATAACACAACTCATTCTGAAAATTTTGACAAAGAGAAAAAAAATCGCTATCGCTCACCCGAATTTGAGTTTGACAGCATTGTAGAGTGCGAAGGCGTTTTAGACATAATGCAAGATGGCTACGGATTCTTACGCTCATCTGATTATAATTATTTAGCTTCACCTGACGATATTTACGTTTCACAATCACAAATCAGGCTTTTCGGATTACAAACAGGCGATACTGTGTTGGGCGAGGTGCGTCCGCCAAAAGAAGGTGAAAAATATTTTCCTTTGCTTAAAGTATTAAAAATCAACGGACTTGACCCGCAAGTGGTTCGTGATAGAGTTTCATTTGACCATCTTACGCCACTTTTCCCTAATGAAAAATTCAAATTAGCAGAAAAAGGAAGTACCATTTCAACCCGAATTATCGACCTCTTCTCCCCTATTGGAAAAGGGCAACGCGGAATGATTGTTGCGCAACCAAAAACGGGTAAAACAATGTTACTCAAAGATATAGCTAATGCTATTTCAAAAAATCACCCCGAAGTATATCTGATGGTATTGCTCATTGATGAACGCCCCGAAGAAGTTACGGATATGCAACGAAGTGTGAAAGGCGAAATTATTGCCTCTACTTTTGACAAGGAGGCTTCGGAACACGTAAAAATTGCCAACATTGTTTTGGAAAAAGCCAAACGGCTTGTAGAATGCGGACACGATGTGGTCATTCTTTTGGATTCCATCACACGGTTGGCACGCGCCTACAACACCGTGCAACCAGCCTCAGGAAAAGTGCTCACAGGTGGAGTTGATGCCAATGCCTTACATCGCCCAAAACGCTTTTTTGGAGCAGCTCGAAACATCGAAAATGGAGGTTCACTTTCTATCATAGCGACGGCACTCACAGAAACGGGCTCAAAAATGGACGAGGTTATCTTTGAAGAATTTAAGGGAACAGGAAATATGGAATTACAGTTAGACCGACGCATCGCAAACCGACGTATTTTCCCTGCTATTGACCTCGTTTCTTCTTCCACACGTCGTGATGATTTGCTGCTTGACGAAAAAACGCTGAACCGCACTTGGATTTTACGCAAATACCTTGCTGATATGAATCCGGTGGAAGCTATGGAATTTATGGAAAACCGAATCAAACAAACTCTCAACAATGAAGAGTTCTTGATAACGATGAATAACTAACGCACAAAAGGCTGTCTGACAATAGGTTCAAACAGCCTTTTTTTATTTCTTACCAAAAGAAAAATTATTCTTTTTCTGCCATATCCACTTCAACTTTTAGATTTTTAATAACAAATTCCTGTCGGTCAGGAGTGTTTTTTCCCATATAAAATTCTAAAAGTTGCTCAATATTAATCCCTTTATCCAGCATTACGGGGTCTAAACGAATGTCTTCCCCAATAAAATGCTTAAATTCTTCGGGTGAAATTTCTCCCAATCCCTTAAATCGAGTGATTTCAGGCTTTCCTTTGAGTTTATCAATAGCAAATAGTTTCTCTTTCTCAGAATAACAGTAAATAGTTTCCTTTTTATTGCGTACTCTGAAAAGTGGCGTTTGCAAAATGTAAAGATGCCCTTCCTTGATAATTTCTGGAAAAAATTGCAAGAAAAATGTTATCAAAAGCAAACGTATGTGCATTCCGTCATCATCGGCATCAGTGGCAATAACGATGTTATTATATCGCAAATCGTCCATTGATTCTTCAATGTTTAGGGCAGCTTGCAAAAGATTAAATTCCTCATTTTCATATACAATTTTTTTCGACAAGCCATAAACATTCAAAGGTTTCCCTTTCAAACTGAAAACTGCCTGCGTGTTCACATCTCTTGATTTTGTGATAGACCCCGAAGCCGAATCCCCCTCAGTGATGAAAAGTGTACTTTCCAAACTGCGTTCATTCTTTAAATCAGTCAGATGTATGCGACAATCGCGCAATTTTCGATTATGTAAACTCGCTTTTTTGGCTCTGTCACGTGCCAATTTGCGTATGCCCGCCAATTCTTTGCGTTCGCGTTCCGCTTGTTCTATTTTTCGTTTGATTTCTTCGGCAATATCCAAATTTTTATGCAAAAAATTATCTAAATGCTTGCCTACAAAGTCATTAATATACGTACGAACGGACGGCATCCCCTCCCCCATTTCCGTTGAACCGAGTTTGGTTTTAGTTTGACTTTCAAACACAGGCTCCATTACTTTTATGGAAATTCCAGCAATAATAGACTTTCGGATATCTGATGCGTCATACGATTTATTGTAATAATCCCGAATGGTTTTTACAAACGCCTCCCGAAAAGCGAGCAAATGTGTTCCTCCTTGTGTGGTGTTTTGCCCGTTTACAAACGAATAATATTCCTCACTGTACTGCGTGCGACTATGCGTAATAGCCACTTCAATATCTTCACCTTTCAGATGCACGATTGGATAGAGGAAATCCTCCTCGTTGTTGTTATCTTTGAGTAAATCTTTTAGTCCGTTTTCAGAATAAAATTTTTCACCGTTGTAATGAATTGTTAATCCGGGGTTTAGATATACATAATTTTTGAGCATTCGCTCGATGTACTCATTTCGGAATTTATAATTTTTAAAAATCGACTCATCGGGGATAAAAACAACGTTCGTTCCTCTGCGTTTGGACGACTCTTCCACAGGCGATTCTTCCAGCAAAATTCCTTTTTCAAAAACCGCTGATTTTGACTGATTATCACGCACCGATTCCACCTTAAAATAAGTTGAAAGTGCGTTCACTGCCTTCGTTCCGACACCATTCAAACCCACTGATTTTTTGAACGCACGTGAATCATACTTTCCTCCTGTGTTCATTTTTGAAACTACATCAACCACTTTTCCTAACGGAATGCCTCGCCCATAATCCCGCACATCAACACGGTTTTCATTGATTTTCACTTCAATAGTTTTCCCTGCGCCCATAACAAATTCATCGATGCAGTTATCAAGTACTTCTTTGAGCAAAATGTAAATTCCATCATCGGCTGACGAGCCATCGCCGAGCTTCCCGATGTACATTCCGGGACGCATTCTGATGTGTTCACGCCAATCTAAGGATTTGATATTGTCTTCGGTATATTGTGTGTGTAGTTCCATAAATCGGTATTTTTGATGTGTGCGAAGATAATGATTTTTTTGGAAGCAAAAACCGTTTTCGCCCAAATTTTAGTTCATTTTTTAAACTTTATGAACTTGTGATAATATTCTAAAAAGCTGTCCGTCAGAGATTTGCGCTCCTTGTTGAATAAGGTTAAAAATTTCCATTTTTCGGTCATCTGTAAATGTTTTTGTTCCAATAAAAACATCTACTTTGGTTGAGTACAAATTGTTTTGCATCCACTGAAATCCTTCGGGTGTGGTCAAATCGAAGGTTTCATTGTAAATTAAAACAGCCAACATTTCTGCTTTATCTTCCTGAAAATGAAAACAATGAATAGATTGGCTATCAATTTGGTCTAAATATTTTACCTTTTCCAAACTCTTTTCCCACACCAAATCACTAAAAATATCAATTTCTTGTTCAGCTACGTGCGGTTTTTCTTTTTTGATGAAATCCCACTCATCAGCAGTAATCTGTTGAGTGGCTAAAAATCGAGCGAAATCGTGGTGAAGAGCCTCTAATTGTTCTTTGGTTAAGCGTGTATATTTCATCTTTAAAACATTAAAAAGTTGAAAATCAAAGCATAATTTTTCCGCCATTGACTTTCAACTTTGCTATCTACAAAATCTTGCGAAAATTGTCAGCTTCCGTATGAAATATCTTTCAATGCTTGAATGGCTTTATTGTATTGATTTTCAAAAACATAAACTTCAACTTGCATCGGAATTTCACTGGCAAAACCCGCCAATCGAGCCGACTCGGAACGGTCTTTTATGATGGGTTCAATGCCCGCTTCTTCCAAAATTTCTACAATGGGCTGAGTTTCAATGAGTGAGCCTTCAAATATTTTCTTTAATTCTGACATTTTTTTTGAATTGAGTTTGTTGTGATAAAGACATACGGAGCTAAAAAAGCCCGTAAAGCAAAGCATCAATTTTGCTGATAATTTCGCCCAAATCTTCGGGTTTGTCCACAAAATCAATGTTGTCAACGTCAATGATGAGCAATTTCCCTTTGTCGTAATTTTTAATCCATTGCTCATATCGCTCGTTGAGTCGGTTTAGATAATCAATTGAAATAGAACTTTCATATTCACGTCCTCGCTTATGGATTTGCTTGACTAAATTTGAAATTGAGCTTCTCAAATAAATAAGTAAATCAGGCGGTTGCACCAACTTTTCCATCAAAAAGAAGAGCGATTTGTAGTTCTCAAAATCCCTGCCACTCATCAATCCCATTTCGTGCAAATTTGGTGCGAAAATATGGGCATCTTCATAGATAGTTCGGTCTTGAATGATGTTATTTCCTTTTTCACGAAAATCTAAAATTTGACGAAAGCGACTGTTTAAAAAATAAATCTGCAAGTTGAAACTCCAACGTTCCATTTGATGATAGAAATCGTCTAAATACGGATTGTCAACCACATCTTCATAATGGGCTTCCCAATGATAGTGTTTGGCTAAAAGAGCAGTTAAAGTTGTTTTTCCCGCCCCAATATTTCCAGCAACGGCTATATGCATCAGATAATTTTATTTTTCTTTGGTTATGTTATTTTCAGCCTCGTCTCGTAAACATTTAATCATTGACGTATTCTTGATTTCCTTAATCACGAACGAGCTTTGAACGTTAGCGATAATTTCTAATTTTGAAATCTTGTGGACTACAAATTTTTGATA
Source organism: Capnocytophaga sp. (assembly GCA_041819925.1). Lineage (GTDB taxonomy): Bacteria > Bacteroidota > Bacteroidia > Flavobacteriales > Flavobacteriaceae > Capnocytophaga. The sequence goes on along the minus strand of JBGYFE010000017.1, from coordinate 30,432 downwards.
TTCTTCCATATCGTTAAGTACCAATTTCAGCAAAAAGTCGTATCCCCCTGCCATATAAGAGGCTTCGAGCACTTCATCAAGCGTACTTATGTACTTTTCAAATTCTTCAAAAAGTTCTCCTTGATGACGCAACAACTTCACTTGACAATAAGCCACTAATTTTTTGCCCAATTGTTTCGGATTTACCACCGCAACATAATTTTCAATGATGCCAAGCGATTCCAATTTTTTGATACGCTCGTGCACAGGCGTTATTGAAAGATTTACTTTCTCAGCCAATTTTTTGATGGATTGTTTGCTGTCTTGCTGTAACTCATCTAACAGCATTAAATCTATGTGGTCTAACGTCTGCATAATAAACATTTGTTAAAATTATGGGCGTAAAGGTAAAAAATTTTCTTCAAAAAGAAAAAGAATAGAAAAAAATTTTATCATTTCTGTTTTCTATCTCTAATCCTCACAAAATTTCTAACATAAAAATTATCCCAGATGACTTCCAAATTTGCTTTTTACTTCATTTAAAATCTCTTTAATATTTTGTTCTTTTCCTTTTGGATAAATCAACAAAACATCTTTTTTATCAACAATAATATAATCGTGTATGCCGTCGATGATAACGATTTTTCCGTCTTCGGTGCGTACAATGTTGTTTCCCGCATCTTTAAAGAGCACTTGTGCATTAACCGTTGCATTTTTTTGCTCATCTTTTGGAAGTTTTTCATACAATGACCCCCAAGTTCCTAAATCGTTCCAATCAAAATGTGCAGGAAGTACATATATGTTGGTAGAGGGTTCTAAAATAGCATAATCTACTGAAATATTCTCTGCTTTTGGATAATTTTCTTGAATAAATTCTGATTCTTTTTCCGTATTATAGAACAAAATTCCTTTTTCAAACAACTCATACAGAGCTGGTTGATGCATCTCAAAAGCCTTCAACACGCTGCGAACACTCCATACAAAAATTCCTGCATTCCACAAAAAATTTCCTTGTCGTAAAAACTCTTTGGCTGTTTCATAGTCGGGTTTTTCACGAAATTGACTCACTTTTTTAACTTCATCGGAAGAATTTTTGTCATATTGTATGTAACCATAACCCGTATTGGGAAACGTCGGAACAATTCCCAAAGTCATCAGAATATCAGCATTTTGTGAAGCATCAAAACACTTGCAAACATTTTCCGTGAAAGCCAATTCATCTTCAATCCAATGGTCACTTGGAGCGACAATCATCACTGCATCAGGATTTCGTTGTTTGATTTTCATCGCTGCATACAGAATACAAGGCGCCGTATTTCGCATACAAGGTTCTAACACAATGTTTTGTGCAGCAATTTCAGGAAGCTGTTGCTTGACCAAACTGTCATAGACTTCGTTAGTCAAGACCAAAATATTTTCCTTCTGAACGAATTTATTTAAACGTGAAAAAGTTTTTTGCAACAACGTCTGCCCTGCTCCCAACATATCGTGGAATTGTTTCGGATAGTTTCCCGTACTCACAGGCCAAAAGCGAGAACCAATGCCGCCCGCCATAATCACCGCATAATAGTTTTGATTCATATTTGAATATTGAAAAGTTTTCGCAAAGATAAAAAATCTTTATAAAAAATCAATTTTTACTTCAAGAGAGAAACCTTACTTTTTCATTAAAATCAAAATTGTTAATAAATTATATCACAAAAAATTTCTGGTTTTATTTTTTTTAGTATGTTTGTAAAACTTTTTTCCGTTAAAAATAAGTTGTCATAAAACACAAAAAGAATAATATAAAAATTTGAAAATCATTACATTAACCACTGATTTTGGCGAGCGTGACTATTCGGTCGGGGCTGTGAAAGGAGCGATTTATAGGAACGTTCCTGAGGTGTGCGTTGTTGATATTTCACATTTAATAGCTCCTTTTGATGTTTTACAAACGGCTTATATTCTTAAAAATGCGTACAAACATTTTCCACAAGGAAGCATTCACATCATCGGTGTGGATTCAGAGCGAACACCTGAAAAAAGACATCTGGTAATGCAACTTAATGGGCATTTTTTCATCGGAGCTGATAACGGAATTTTTCACTTACTTTCAGAAGACGAAAATGATATCGAAATCTTTGAAATAGAAAGCGATAGAGGCAATACACTTTTTCCTGCATTGGATTTTTTTCCTGAAATTGCAGCAAAAATATGCCAAGGCATTTCACTTGAAAAAATCGGACAAAAAACAGATAAACATTTGAATATAAGCTATTTCAAACCCAAAGTTTCAAAAGACGAATCTTTCATCTATGGCGATGTTATTTACATTGACCACTACGGAAATGTGGTGAGCAACATCAGTCGCTCGTTGTTTGAAGAAGTTGGAAAAAATCGTCCTTTTGAGGTGATTTTCAATATGTTTTCTTTCAAAAAAATTCACAAAAAATATAGTGATGTAGTTAATTTTAAAGTTCCTGCTCAAAACAGAAATCCTGATGGTGAAAAACTTATCCTTTTTAACAGTCTTGGATACTTGCAATGTAGCATTTATAAAAGCAATTTAGACACCGTCGGTGGAGCTTCTTCCTTATTCGGAATTGAATACCTTGACCGAGTAACGGTACGTTTTGAGAACAATATTTAGAACAAAAACGCTGTAAAACATTTAGAATAAACATAAAAATCAGAATTATGACATTAATTAAATCCATTTCAGGAATTCGCGGTACTATTGGCGGAAAACCTGATGACAATTTAACTCCGATTGACGCTGTGAAGTTTGCAGCTGCCTACGGAACTTGGTTAAAATCAACTCTTAAAAAGGAAAATATCCGTGTGGTGGTGGGTCGTGATGCCCGCATCTCAGGCGAAATGATTCAAAACTTGGTGGCTTACACCCTTGTCGGACTTGGAATTGAAGTGATTGACACCGGGCTGAGTACTACCCCAACTGTGGAAGTTGCTGTGCCTATGGAAAAAGCCGACGGCGGAATTATCTTGACTGCCAGCCACAACCCCAAGCAGTGGAATGCCTTAAAACTTCTGAACAACAAAGGCGAATTTTTAAGTGGCAAAGATGGTGAAGAAATCCTAAAAATGGCTGAGAAAAACGATTTTTCATTCGCTTTGGTTGATGATTTAGGAAAAATAACCAAAAACGATACGTATATTGACAAACACATTGAAGCGGTTTTAAACCTAAAAGTACTTGATTTAGAAGCTGTAAAGAAGAAAAAATTCAAAGTTGTGGTTGACGCCGTAAATTCAACAGGAGGTATTGCTATTCCAAAATTGTTAGAAAAATTGGGTGTGGAAGTCGTTAAACTATATTGCGAACCTACCGGACATTTTCCACACAATCCAGAGCCTTTGAAGGAGCATTTGGGCGATATTTCTGCCAAAGTAGTTGCTGAAAAAGCAGATTTTGGGATTGTCGTTGACCCTGATGTTGACCGTTTAGCTCTCATCTGTGAAGATGGTGAAATGTTTGGCGAAGAATATACACTGGTAGCTTGTGCTGATTATGTTTTGAGCAAAACACCAGGGAATACAGCATCAAATCTCTCATCTTCAAGAGCTTTACGTGATGTAACTGAAAAACACGGAGGCAAGTATTTTGCTTCGGCAGTAGGTGAAGTGAATGTAGTGGAAATGATGAAAAAACACAACGTAGTTATCGGAGGAGAAGGCAATGGTGGTGTGATTTATCCTGAATTGCATTACGGACGTGATGCGCTTGTAGGAGTGGCGATGTTCTTATCGCTTTTGGCAACTAAAAACGTCTCTGCCAAACAGTTACGAGAAAGTTATCCGGCGTATTTTATGAGTAAAAACAAAATCGAACTGACTCCTGAAGTAAATGTAGATTTGATTTTGGAAAAAATGGCGGCAAAATATGCTCACGAAAACGTAAATACCATTGATGGTGTGAAAATCGACTTTGCAGAAAGTTGGGCACACTTGCGAAAATCGAATACTGAACCGATTATTCGTATTTACACCGAAGCGAAAAGTTTTGAAGAAGCCGATAATTTAGCTAAAAAAATAATTACTGATATTCAAGGAATTATTTCATAAAATAGTGCAAAATATTTAAGTTGTTTGAGATTTTTTTATCCACCTAAAACTCTCTCAAACAACTTTTTGTTCGTGGCTATAACTCACTTTTAACATTTTATTGGCTTATAAATCGTTCATAAAGTTTAACTTTGCGCCAATAACAATTTTAATTACATTGCAGATATGAAAAAAATTATTTTATTTTTTGGATTATTATTATCCTTTGCTTCTGCTTCTGCACAAGGTTCGTTGGAAGTAGGAAATGTACAAGTAAACGCCGGATTTGGCTTCTCAAATTGGGGAATTCCGGTCTATATTGGTGCTGATTATGGTCTGTTAGAAGATGTTACGATTGGAGCTGAAATTTCATACCGTTCCAAATCCTACCAAAATGTGAACTATTCAAGTTTTGGTTTTATCACCAATGGAAATTACCACTTCAATAACCTACTTAAAATTCCTTCTGAATTTGACGTGTATGCAGGTGCTAACATTGGCTACTATCATTGGTCAAATAACGCAGTTTACACCACAGGTTTCAGCCCACATTATAGTTCTGGATTAGGTTGGGGACTTCAAGTTGGTGGGCGTTACTATTTTAATGATAACTTGGGTGTAAATCTTGAATTAGGAGGAGGAAATGCCGTTGCAGGGAAAATCGGGGTTACTTACATTTTCTAATTTTCTATTTCAATAATGAAAACATTTTCAAATTTATAAATATTTGAAAATCAATATTTTTAAAATAATAACACCTTGTTGAAAACTAACATTCTGCAAGGTGTTTTTTATATATTTAACTGAAAAACAATCTAAAAGCAAATTGTTATGTATATCGAAAATGCATATTTAGGAAAAAATCCGAAATGGCTCTATATTCTCTTTCCTTTGGGATTTTTTGGGATAATGGGGCTAAATGTGTTGGCTTCACATCTTCTTAATCTTGACACAGATGCCATTATCCAGCAATCCATTGCACAAAAAGGAGAACTTCATTTTTTTGCTGAGATGATGATTTTGTATGTCATATTTTTCGTTGTATTACTTCTCTGGGTGCGTTATGTTCACGGGCAACCACTTGTGGCATTCAATACTTCACGCACAAAAATCGATTGGAAACGTTTTTTCTTTTCGTTTTTTTTGTGGGGCGGACTTATGACAGTGATTACTTTCAGTGACTACCTACTGAACCCTGAAAATTTTGTATGGAATTTTCAACCTGAAAAGTTTCTAATCTTGGTCATTTTGGCAGTTATTTTCATTCCGTTTCAAGCGGGTTTTGAAGAATATTTTTTCAGAGGATACTTAATGCAAGGATTAGGTATATTTGTCAAAAATCGCTGGATTCCATTGATTTTCACTTCAATAACTTTCGGAATAGCGCATATTTCTAATCCAGAAGTAGCTAAATTGGGCTATGGAGTAATGGTTTACTACATCGGAACGGGGCTTTTTCTCGGAATTATTACACTGATGGACGAAGGTTTAGAACTTGCTTTGGGCTTTCACATAGCCAATAATCTTTTTAAGGCATTGCTACTTACCAATGATTGGGCAGCTTTCAGGGTTCCAGCTCTTCTAAAAGACGTTTCTGAACCTTCACTTGGAGTAGATGCCATCACACCGTTATTTTTGTTCATAGGGCTATTAATCATCTTTAAGAAAAAGTACGCTTGGAATGATTGGAAACAAAAACTATTTGGGAAAGTACTGACCGAAAAAGAATTTTTAGAAAATAGCCAAGACTAAGTAAAAATCTGAAAAACAAGTATTTAATTCAGATAACAAAATAAAAAAAATAGCCTGAAAAAGTTTTTGACATTGATTATTTCAAGTCCATATTACTTTTTTCAGACCGTTTTTCTTTTATTTCTTTTTTTTCGATACAGACTTTGTTGCTGTTTTTGATTTTGATGCAGCGGTTTTCTTTGTTGTATCCTTTTTAGCAGTTGCTTTCTTCGGACTTTTTTCGTCTATCAATGTTGTAGCCTGTTCTAACGTAAATGATTCAACATCAGTTTCTTTCGGAAGTTCAATTTTTACTTTTCCTTTGATAAGATGATAACGTCCCCAACGGGCTTTCTCCAAACGAATAGCGCCATTATCCCATTCTTTCACTACTTTTTCCGATTCTTTTTGTAGTTTGGTTTCTATCAATTCCTCAATATCTTTCTGTGAAAGATTGTCGAAATCGTATTTTTTACTAACATTAATAAACACGTTGTTCCATTTGATAAAAGGTCCAAATCTGCCTGTTCCCTTAATAACTTCCATACCTTGATAAGAAGCAATGGGCGCATCGGCTTTTTTGCGTTGATTGATAAGTTCTTGGGCGCGGTCAAGGGTTACACTAAACACATCTTCACTTTTATCTAACGAAATGAAAGTATCTCCATAGCGAACATAAGGTCCAAATCTGCCAACATTTACATCTACTTCTTTTCCGTCAACAATACCTAATTTTCGTGGTAATTCAAAAAGTTGTAAAGCCTCTTCAAAAGTGATGGTTTCGATGGACATTCCTGCGTGTAGGCTTGCAAAAAGAGGTTTTTCATCATCTTCATTCGTTCCAATTTGAGCCATCGCACCGAAACGTCCTAAACGAACGCTCAACGGACGCCCTGATTTTGGGTCGATTCCCAACACGCGCTCTCCCGTTTCTCTACCCGCATTTTTCTCCACATTTTCCACCACAGGATGAAATTGAGCGTAGAATTGTTGCAACATTTGCGTCCAATCCTCTGTTCCTTCGGCAATATTATCAAAACTACCTTCCACTTTGGCTGTAAAATTATAATCCATAATGGTTTGAAAATTAGCCACCAAAAAGTCATTGACAATCATACCAATGTCGGTAGGAATTAATTTTCCTTTGTCAGCTCCTACTCGCTCAATGAGCGTTTTTTGTTTTATTTTTCCACCCGAAAGTGTAAGTTGTTCATAATTACGTTCCTCACCTTCAAAAGCACTACGCTCCACATATCCTCGATTTTGAATGGTTGAAATGGTTGGCGCATAAGTAGAAGGGCGTCCGATGCCCAATTCTTCTAATTTTTTCACCAATGAAGCCTCTGTGTAACGCGCTTGCGGACGTGTAAAACGCTGTGTAGCAATGATATTGTTGTTGCTCACCGTTTCTCCTTGTTTGAGGGCAGGCAACATTCCTTCTTGCTCTTCTTCTTCATCGTCGCTACCTTCTAAATATACTTTCAGAAATCCGTCGAATTGAATCATTTCTCCGTTTGCTGTGAAAAACTCCTGATGCTTGTCTGCTTGTATCTTTACGTTTGTTCTTTCTAATTGAGCATCAGCCATTTGCGATGCTATGGCGCGTTTCCAAATCAATTCATACAACCGAACTTGGTCACTTTCCGCCGAAATCGTAGCACGTGTCATATCGGTCGGACGAATAGCCTCGTGGGCTTCTTGCGCCCCTTTGGCTTTGGTGGCGAAATTACGCACTTGACTATATTTTTCGCCATACATTTGAACAATTGCATTTTTGGCTGTGCTCAACGCCTCTTGCGAAAGGTTCACACTATCAGTACGCATATAAGTTATAAGCCCCGATTCGTACAAACGCTGTGCTACGGTCATCGTCTTACTTACTGAAAAATAGAGCTTTCGTGAGGCTTCTTGTTGTAATGTTGAAGTCGTAAACGGCGGAGCAGGTGATTTTTTTGCGGGCTTGGTTTCCAATGATGCTATCTTGAAATTAGCACCCATATTTTTCTCTAAAAAGTCTTTGGCTTCATTCAACGAATCGAACGATTTTGGAAGTGTAGCTTTGAATGTTTTTCCTTCGGAATTGGCAAATTCTGCCGTAATTTTATAGGAAGATTGCGTTTTAAATTCCTGAATTTCACGTTCTCTTTCTACGATAAGCCGAACAGAAACCGATTGTACTCGCCCTGCTGAAAGTCCGCTTTTTACTTTTTTCCAAAGTACGGGCGAGAGTTCGTATCCCACAAGGCGGTCTAAAACACGACGTGCTTGTTGAGCATTTACTAAATTGTAGTCAATTCCACGCGGATTTTGAATGGCTTTTTCAATTGCGGATTTTGTGATGGAGTTAAAAACAATGCGTTTAGTGTTTTCAGGTTTCAGTTTTAAGGTTTCTGCTAAATGCCAAGAAATAGCCTCTCCCTCGCGGTCTTCATCACTTGCCAACCAAACCGTTTCGGCTTTTTGGGTAAGCGCTTTGAGTTCCTTTACAACTTCTTTCTTATCGCTTGAAATCAAATATTTAGGCTTAAATCCGTTGTCAATATCCACTCCTAATTCTTTGGACGGCAAATCAACAATATGCCCGTAACTTGACACAACTTTAAAATCTTTTCCTAAAAATTTTTCAATGGTTTTTGCCTTCGCAGGCGACTCCACAATCACTACATTTTTAGCCATACTACAAACTTTTGGGCGCAAAAATAGTAATTTAATTGATAACTGAAAATTTATTCCTTTTAAAATCACCTCTTTCACTTTTAAAACCCAATCTTTTAGAAAAAAGTAAGATTTGAATATCATATCTCACAACTTTTGAAACTTAAATTTTGCGCTTCCACCTTTTTATCTTACCTTTGCGGAAAAATAAAAATTATTATTATGGCAAGTATTAAACATTTGAAAAGAGATGTAAACCACGTTTTTGGAGATATCATTGATGCAGTCCTCTATTGGGAATATAGCAGCAACAATGTAGGCAAAGGCTCGGAACTTATTCAGGAAATTTTGGAGGCTTACGACGCAAGTATCGAAAAAATTTCAGATAAGCAAGTTGAAAACAGAGGAACTCATTTAAAGCAAGTTAGAAAAGATTTTAAACAAAAAGCAGGACAATTTGTTGAAAAATTAAATCAATTGGCTTAATTTTTTTTCAAAATAGGTTGCAAATTTAAAAAAAAGTAGTACATTTGCACCCGCAATAACGCCGATATAGCTCAGTTGGCCAGAGCACGTGATTTGTAATCTCGGGGTCGTGGGTTCGAATCCCTCTATCGGCTCAAAACACAAAGCCATCTTTTTAAAGGTGGCTTTTTTTATTGACCATAATACGCAAATGACAAACATACAATTTATTCAAAATCAAAATACTGCAATTCAATCACAACAAATTGAAAATACGTTGCAACTCCTTGCCGAAGGCTGCACGATTCCGTTTATTGCACGCTACCGAAAGGATAAAACACAGAATTTAGATGAGATTGCCATCGAACAGATAGCAAAATCGCAAACTGAATATGAAAATATTCTAAAACGCAAAGAAACTATTTTGTCAGCCATTGAACAACAAGGTAAACTTACTGACGATTTGAAATCGAAAATTGAAAGTTGTTTTATTGTTAATGAACTGGAAGATATCTATTTACCATACAAAAAACGCAAAAAAACACGTGCCGATATTGCCAAAGAAAAAGGATTAGAGCCTTTGGCTAAAATCATTATGGCACAAAAAGTTACTGATTTGGAATTTACGGCATCGAAATACGTCACTTCCGAAGTTCCATCAGAAAAAGAGGCTTTGCAAGGAGCGTCAGACATCATCGCTGAATGGATAAGTGAAAATATTTTCATTCGTAAAACCCTCAGACGAATGTACCAACGGGGAGCGACCATCAGCTCACAAGTGATAAAAACTAAATCGGAAGAAGAGGAAGCGCAGAAATTTTCAATGTATTTCGATTGGGAAGAAAATTTGTCAAAATCGCCTTCACATCGTGTTTTGGCAATGCTTCGTGCTGAAAATGAAGGATTTGTACGTTTGAAAGTTGAAATTAATTCGCAAGAAGCAACTGATTTTATTGAAAAGAATATCATTAAATGCAGAGGAGAAGTAGCAGATTTTTTAATAGATTCAATTTCAGATAGTTATAAGCGACTTTTAGCTCCTTCCATTGCCAATGAGGTGTTGCAAGAAGCAAAGGAACAGGCTGACGACAAAGCCATTCAAATTTTTGCTGAAAATCTAAAACAACTATTACTGGCTTCCCCTTTGGGAGAAAAACGGATTTTAGCCATTGACCCCGGATTTAAAACAGGTTGTAAGGTGGTTTGCTTGGACGAAAAAGGCGATTTGCTCTACAACGAAACTATTTTTCCGCATCCGCCACAAAAAGATACCGCTATGGCGATGAAAAAACTAAAAACAATGGTCAACGCTCACAAAATAGAAGCCATTGCTATTGGAAATGGAACGGCATCACGTGAAACGGAACTTTTTGTAAAAAATATTGCTTTTGATCGTCCATTGCAAGTTTTCGTAGTTAGTGAAGCGGGTGCATCGGTGTATTCGGCATCAAAAATAGCCCGAGAGGAGTTTCCGAATTATGATGTTACGGTACGCGGAGCAGTTTCTATCGGAAGACGGCTGTCTGACCCTTTGGCAGAATTGGTGAAAATTGACCCCAAAGCCATTGGAGTAGGACAATATCAGCACGATGTAAATCAAACTAAACTCAAAGAAGAGCTTGATAATGTGGTAATTCGATGTGTAAATTCAGTAGGTGTAAATCTCAATACGGCAGGAAAAGCATTGCTTTCGTATGTGTCAGGAATTGGAGAGAAAATGGCAGAGAATATTGTGAAATATCGCTCTGAAAACGGAGCTTTTGCGCGTCGGGAAGAACTTTTAAACGTTCCCCGTTTGGGCGAAAAAGCGTATCAACAAGCGGTAGCTTTTTTACGTATTCACGACGGAAAAAATCCGTTGGACAATTCGGCAGTGCATCCCGAAGCCTATCCCATTGTACAGAAAATGGCAAGCGATTTGGGAATTTCCTCTGAAAAACTTATTGGAAATAAAGATGCTATTTCAAAAATCAACATCAGTAAATATATTTCTGATAATGTGGGAGTTATATATCTTAAAGACGTTTTAAAAGAACTTGAAAAACCAGGATTAGACCCTCGAAAATCAGCCAAAATATTTGAGTTTGACCCCAATGTAAAATCGTTTGATGATGTGAGAGTAGGAATGATTTTGCCTGGAATTGTCAATAACATTACGGCTTTTGGTTGCTTTGTTGATATTGGTATCAAAGAAAGCGGACTCATACATATTTCTCAACTCAAAGAAGGCTATGTTGCTGATGTTAACGATGTTGTGAAAATGCACCAACATATCACCGTAAAAGTGGTAGATGTTGATATACAGCGCAAACGCATTGGGTTGAGTTTGATGCCGTAAAAAAGAGAGCAAATCATAAGCCGGATTCTGTATCTCAGTGAGTGAGATGCTTATCATTTATCTTGATTTATAATTACTTATAAACTCAAACCGCCTACCCTCCAACATTAGGCGAGCAGCCTTCGAGCGTTGGTTTACGCGGCGTTGCACCACATAGAGTTTACCTGATTTCACTACAACCGTATTGTACTTGCTTTCTGTTGCACTTGTCCTCGCCTTGCGGCGGACGGGCGTTACCCGCTATGTTGCTCTTTGGTGTCCAGACTTTCCTCTATAAATAGCGATAAGCTGATTTGCTCCCAGCGGCAAAAATAAGATTTTTTTGAATTTTTTGTAAACTTTTTTAAGGAAATTGAACTTACAAAGCGACTACAATATTGTGTACGTATAGTGTTAATTTTATTGTGAGTCTATAACTTCTAAAATTTGTTCAGTATGATTTTTTGTTTTTACTTTGTTAATAATATGTGTAACAACTTGATTTTCATCTAAGATAAAGGTTGTTCGAAGGATTCCGTCAAAGGTTTTTCCCATAAAATTCTTTTTGTCCCACACACCGAAGAGTTGAATGATTTTCTTGTCTTCATCAGCAATCAACGGAAAAGGTAAATTGTTTCTTAAAGCGAATTTAGCTTGTTTGTTAATAGAATCAGCGCTGATTCCCAGAAGTTTATAACCTTTCTCCTTCAAAAGTTCATAACCATCACGTAAACTACACACTTCGGCTGTGCAACCTGGTGTACTTGCTTTTGGATAGAAGAAAATGATGAGTTTTTTTCTGTCATAATCAGAAAGTTTCAGTTCTTTTCCGTTTTGGTCTACTCCCACAAAATTTGTTACTTTGTCGCCTATTTTTAGCATATTTAATTTATTATTAATCAATTATTTAAACGGAAAAAGTAAAGGCAAAATAAACACCATTACAATTCCCATAATGATTTGCAACGGAAGCCCTACTTTAACATAATCCATAAATGTGTATCGCCCAGCAGACATTACCAAAGCATTTGGAGGAGTTGAGAAAGGTGAGGCAAAACACATACTCGCTCCTACGGTTACAGCAAACAAAAAAGCTTGTGGGTTTAATCCCAATGACACAGCTGATTGAAAAGCAATTGGAGCTAAAAGAACCGCTGTTGCTGTGTTACTGATAAACATTGTCATCAGTGAGGTTGTGAAATAAATTCCTGCTAAGAGCACATAGGGGCTGTATTTTCCCAAGTTTCCTACCAACGCATTGGAAACCAAGTCAGAAACACCTGTTTTTTCAAGAGCTAATGCCATCGGAAGCATTCCAGCAATCAGTACCACACTTTCCCAGTTGATGGTTTTGTAAGCAGCTTCAACATTTCGTAAAGCTCCTGAAAGTACCATTGAGATTGAAGCAATCAGCACTGCGGTAACGGGAGCAATCGGAATGAAATCAAACATCATTGCACCAATCATTGCTATCATAATCAACGCAGCTATTGGTGCTTTATGTGTTAATGTTACCTTTGAGGCCTCGTTCATTGGTTGTCCTAAAACCACTAATTGACTACGTTCAGCATCAAGTTGAGCAATGTGTTCCCACGTTCCTTGTACGAGCAAAATATCACCTGAAAGCATTTTTTCATCTTTCAAATGTTGCAAGATGTAAGAATCTTTGCGTTGTATTCCTAAAATGTTCAATCCGAAATGTTCTCTGAATTTAGAATCTTTGATAGGAAGATTTACGAGTTTTGAGGCTGGCATAATCAACACTTCGGCAATGCCAATTTCTTGAAAATTCAACACATCAGATTGTTTTTCTTCGGTTTGGTGAGTATCCAACAATAGTAATTTATTTTCAGAAACCATTGCTTGAATATTATCAAATTCTCCTCGTAAGTATAAAATATCTCCCTCAAAAATAGTAGTTTCAGCATTTACTACTTCTTGATTACTCGTTTTAAAAAAAGGATTATTGGAGGTTGATTTGCGGCGGATTTCTAACACAGAAACGTGATATTTCTTGTAAATATTAATTTCTTTGATTGTTTTTCCGTCAAAAGGAGAATTTTTATCGACTTGAACTCGATACAAATTTTTAGAAAGTTGATACTCACTAACTAAATCATAAAGCGATTTTCCACCTTTCTTGCCATCTGATTTAGAATCTCCTCTTTTTGCTAACAAAAATTTGCTTGCAGGGATTAAAAAAAGTGTTCCAACTACTAAACAAACAATTCCCACAGGCGTAAACGAAAAGAAAGTCAATTGCGGATATCCTCCCTTAGTGAGTACGCCGTCAATGACCAAGTTGGGAGGCGTACCTATCAAAGTCATCATTCCGCCCATACTGCTTGCATACGCCATTGGCATCAATAAACGACTTGTGTTGATATTTGAACTCATTGCCATACTAACAACAATGGGGAGCATTAAGGCTACCGTTCCTGTGTTGCTCACAAACGCTCCGATGAGTGATGTTACAAGCATTAATAGAACAAAAAGTTTGATTTCGCTATTTCCTGCTAAATGAAGAATTTTACTACTAATCATTTTGGCAAGTCCGGTTTGAAAAATAGCGCCTCCTACAACAAAAAGCCCAATCATCATAATGACAACTGAGTTTGAGAAACCCGAAAGAGCTTCCTCAGGAGAGAGAATACCAAAAAGTACCAAAAGAACTAAGGAACATAGAGCCACCAAATCTGAACGGATTTTTCCACTCATAAAAAATATGGCTGAAATCAGAAGAATAGCGAGAGTTATGTACATAAACAAAAAATAGATTAGAACAAAAGGCGAAAAGATAGAAATTCGCATTTTTGTTATAGTTACCAAATGTCTTTTAATCCGTTTTTAACGGCATCATCATAAACATCTTTATTGAATGAATACAAAAAAGGAGACTTATGCGACCCTCCTTGTCGTACTTCATCTAACTTATTCAATATTTGATATTTATTCATTTTTCGATAGAAATTTCCACGATTTAGTTTCTTTCCTAAAATTATTTCATAAAGAGTTTGTAGTTCAGGCATTGTAAATTTTTTGGGCAATAGATTATATCCCATAGGTTTACTCAACAAACATTCTCTCATATGTGTCAGAGCTGCATCAATAATTTTTTGATGGTCCATTATCAACTCAGGAAGTCGTTTGATGCTTTTCCATTGACAAGAATTTGAAAAAACATCTGTTCTTGGTAAAACTTCTGTAAAATTAACCAAAGCATAATATCCTATTGAAATGAACCGTTCACCGAACCATTCTCTGAAAGGGATTCCTCCTTCATTGGTTTGGTAGTATGATTCAGAACGATTTAAGTCGCCAAAAACTTGAAATTGTTTTAGGTAAATGTTTTCAGCTCCGGTACGTTCACTTAAAACACGATTGGCAGCAACGTCTAAATTTTCGTTAAATTGAATAAATCCACCGGGGAGAGCCCAACTTTTGCTGCGTTTATTTTTTAAAAGTAAAACTTTAAGCCTTTGTTGGTTCAAGTCATATCCGAAAATAACACAATCTAACGATAGATGCGGAATGCAAGTTGCTTTGATTTGCTCCGCTTTTAGAATTTCTTGTTGAGTTAGTCTTGTATTCATAGTTGGTAAGGTTGGTTTTAAACCCCTCAAAGGTAGGTATAAAAAATAATATATCATAATTTTTTTGTGTTTTATTGTGCCATTTTTTTCATATCTTTGAGCCAAAATTAATGAAGGAAATATGACACCAATATTGAATCATCAGGATATACAACACAAAATCAGGAGAATAGCTTACCAAATTTACGAAACAAATTTGAATGAATCTCAAATTATTTTGGCAGGAATTCAGGGTAATGGGTATATCTTTGCGAAAAAATTAAAATTTTTATTGAATGAAATATCCTCTATTGAAGTGCTTTTGTGTGAAGTGGCTATGAATAAGAAAAATCCGCTTGATGGAATAACAACTTCCATTCCATCAGAGAGTTACAAAAATAAAACTGTTGTTTTAGTTGATGATGTATTGAATTCGGGTTTAACTTTGATTTACGGAGTGAAACATTTTTTAGAAGTTCCGTTAAAAAAGTTAACCACAGCCGTTTTAGTAAACCGAAATCACAAAAATTTTCCCATTAAAGCTGATTTTAAAGGGATTTCGCTTTCAACTTCGTTGCAAGAACACGTTTGTGTTGAGTTTGAAGAAGGAAATTATATCGCTTATTTAGAATAATCAACAAAAATAAGAATGAAAATCTTTTTTCTGCCATATTGACATAGGTAGAAGAAATGGCATAGTTTTGTCTGTACCTAAGGCAATTTTTGTTTAATAAAATTCGATTATGAACACTGAAAAAAATATAGATGGAACATTTGATTCAAGTGAAGAACTTGAAAAAGAGATTGTTACACCAGAAAAAGAAAATCAAAAAGAGACTGAAAATTCTCAAAAAAACTTAGAAGAAGAGTTAGCCAAAGAAAAAGACAGATTTTTGCGCTTGTTTGCAGAGTTTGAAAACTATAAAAAACGTACATCAAAAGAACGTATAGAATTGTTTAAAACGGCAGGACAAGACATTTTGTCATCAATGTTACCGATTGTTGATGATTTTGACCGCGCTTTGATTGAAATTTCAAAATCAGGTGATGAAAATTTGGTTAAAGGTGTAGAACTTATTTACAACAAATTGATAAATACTTTAAAATCAAAAGGATTAGAGAAAGTAGAAGTAACTTCGGGCGATGTTTTTGACAGCGAAATTCACGAGGCTGTTACTCAAATTCCTGCTCCATCAGATGATTTAAAAGGAAAAATTATTGATGTAGTAGAAAAAGGCTATAAATTAGCAGACAAAATTATTCGTTATCCAAAAGTTGTTGTAGGACAATAATTTAGCATTAATGAAAAAAGATTATTACGAAATATTAGAAATTTCAAAAACAGCAACCGCCGCTGAAATAAAGAAAGCATACCGGCAACAAGCATTGAAATATCATCCTGATAAGAATCCTGGTAACAAAGAAGCTGAGGAAAAGTTTAAGTTAGCTGCTGAAGCCTATGAGGTATTGAGCGA
This sequence comes from Capnocytophaga sp., assembly GCA_041819925.1. GTDB lineage: Bacteria > Bacteroidota > Bacteroidia > Flavobacteriales > Flavobacteriaceae > Capnocytophaga. Next base: position 14,194 of record JBGYFE010000017.1, on the reverse strand, counting down.
TGAAAATAAACGAGCTCAGTATGACCGTTTTGGACACGCAGCATTTGACAATGGCGGACAAGGATACCATTCCACAATGGACGATATTTTTAGTCATTTTGGAGATATTTTTGGGGGTCATTTTTCTGGATTTTCAGGTTTTGGTGGATTTGGCGGAGAGCAGCAAACTCGTTTACGCGGTGAGAACCTGCGAGTGCGTTTGAAAGTTTCGTTAGAAGATATTGTTAAAGGTGCTGAAAAGAAAATAAAAGTAAAACGAAAAGTTCAGGCAGAAGGGGTTACCTACAAAACTTGTTCAACTTGTAACGGCAGAGGGCAGGTTGTTCGTGAAATAAATACGATGCTTGGTAGAATGCAAACAGCGAGCACTTGCTCAACTTGTTCGGGAAGTGGTCAAGTGATTGATTACCGCCCGTCAGAAGCAGATAGTTACGGATTAAAAGTGGTTGAAGAAACTATTTCGGTTACTATTCCCTCTGGTGTTATGGAAGGTGTTCAGCTGAAAGTCAGTGGAAAAGGAAATGAAGCTCCTGGTAAAAATAGTTTAGCGGGAGATTTGCTCGTTGTCATAGAAGAACAAGAACACGAAACACTTAAAAGAGAAGGAGAAAACCTACATTATGATTTATACATTAGCTTTTCAGAGGCTGTTTTAGGAACTTCCAAAGAAATTGAAACTGTAACAGGAAAAGTACGGATTAAATTAGAGGAAGGAATACAGTCAGGAAAAATTCTTCGTTTGAAAGGAAAAGGAGTTCCCAGCTTAAATGGGTACGGTTCAGGTGATTTGATAGTTCACGTAAATGTGTGGACACCCAAAAATTTGAATGAAAAACAGAAAGAATTTTTCAGAGAAATGTTAAATGATGCTGATTTCATACCCCAACCACAAAAATCAGATAAGTCATTTTTTGAAAAAGTAAGAGAAATGTTTTCGTAAAAATTGGTATATATTATTGGTTAAAATTGTAAAAGTTGAAAGTTTCGTACACATATCACACAAACTTTCGACTTTTATTTCTTTGAGGATACTATTAAATTTCAAATTAATTATTACTTTTGCAAAAAAAATTTTATGAGAAAGATAGGTTTAATTGTGTTTTTATTGGTGGTTTTTTCTTGTAAAACCAATCCTTTTACAGGGAAAAGTACTTTGAATTTTACGCCCAATAGTACGTTATTCCCAATGGCTTTTAGTCAATATTCCTCTTTTCTGAAAGAAAACAAAGTGATTACAGGCACACCTGAGGCCGAAATGGTAAAAAGAGTAGGGGAACGTATTGCCAATGCTGCAAAGTTGTGGCTTGATACAAACGGATACAAAGACTATCTGAAAGACTATAAATGGGAATACAATTTGGTTGATAGTAAGGAAGTGAATGCTTGGTGTATGCCAGGGGGAGGTATTGTTTTTTACACGGGAATTCTTCCAGTTACTCAAAATGAGGCAGGTATGGCTGTGGTGATGGGGCACGAAGTGGCTCACGCTTTGGCTGACCACGGGGCACAACGAATGAGTGCGGGTACTATTCAGCAGTTGGGAGCAGTTGTTGGGAATGTGGCTCTTCAAAATAGCAAATACAAAAACTATACAAATGAGTTCAATATGGCTTATGGCTTAACGACCAATGTTGCAGGGATGTTGCCTTTTAGTCGCTCACACGAAACTGAGGCTGATGAAATAGGTATTCGGTTGATGGCTATTGCAGGATACAATCCTGAGGAAGCACCAAAATTGTGGGAGCGAATGCAGGCACTCAGTTCAAAATCAACACCTGAGTTGCTCAGCACACACCCTTCAAATGCTTCACGCATTGCCAATCTAACTCGAATGATTCCTGCGGCGAAAGCAGAGGCTGCAAAATTTGGAGTAACAAAATTTAAGTGATAGATAAATATATCACATTCCAATTCTTGTTCCTCAACAGAGAAAATTTCTGCCGTGAGGAGTTTGTTCTCAAAAATATGTAGTATTAAATTTGCACAGTAAATATTTTTATATATCTTTGCACCCTCGAAATCAGTACATAATAATCATTTAAAATAATATTGGAATGTATTTAACAAAAGAAGTAAAAGCAGAAATTTTCAAAAAGTATGCAGGTTCAGAAACCAACACAGGTTCAGCAGAAGGGCAAATAGCTCTATTTACACACAGAATCAATCATTTAACAGAACACTTGAAAGTGAATAACAAGGATTATAACACCGAGCGTTCATTGGTAAGATTGGTGGGTAAACGCAGAAGTTTGCTCGACTATTTGAAAAAGAAAGACATTGAAAGATACCGTGCCATCATCAAAGAATTGGGTATCAGAAAATAATTAAAAAAGGGGCTTTATGCCTCTTTTTTAGTGATTAATAGAAAAAAATACTATTATAAACCAAAAATATAGTTTTAAAACATTCTTTTTGAATGCTTCAAAAATAACTTACAAGCCTGTCGGTGCTGACCGACCATTGGAAAACTCAAAAACAACAACACAACGCCTAATGTTTAATTAAAAAAAGTAACAAAATGATTCCAGAAGTAAAAAAAGAAATTATCGATTTAGGCGACGGACGCTCTATTTCCATCGAGACAGGAAAATTGGCAAAACAAGCCGATGGTTCTGTGGTGGTGCGAATGGGCAATGCAATGTTGTTGGCTACTGTGGTATCGGCTCGTGAAATTAATCCAGAAACGGATTTTTTGCCATTGACTGTTGATTACCGTGAAAAATTTGCAGCCGCAGGGCGTTTCCCTGGTGGTTTTTTCAAGCGTGAGGCACGCCCCAGTGACCAAGAAGTTTTAACAATGCGATTGGTTGACCGTGTGTTGCGTCCGCTGTTTCCAAAAGACTATCACGCTGAAACTCAGGTGATGATTCAATTGATGTCACACGATGAAAACGTAATGCCTGATGCTTTGGCAGGATTGGCAGCTTCGGCTTGTATCGCCGTTTCTGACATTCCGTTTGACGGACCCATTTCGGAAGTACGTGTAGGACGCATCAATGGGCAGTTTATCATCAATCCAAATCGTGAACAATTAGCTCAATCTGACATTGATATAATGGTTGGAGCATCGAAGGATTTTGTGGCAATGGTGGAAGGAGAAATGGACGAAGTTTCAGAAAAAGATATGACTGAAGCTATCAAATTTGCTCACGAAGCTATTAAAATTCAGATAGATGCCCAAATCCGTTTGGCGGAAAAAGTAGGTATTACAGAAAAACGTACTTACGAACCCGAAGCTGAAAACGAAGAAATTGAAGCAAAAGTATATGGTTTGGCATATCCAAAATGTTATGCTATTGCCAAAGAAGACACTTCAAAACACGAACGAAGTAACAAATTTGCAGCTGTAAAAGAAGAATGTTTGGCTTTGTTCACAGAAGAAGAACAGGAAGAATACGCAGCTTTTATCAGTAAATATTTCGGAAAAGCTCAAAAAGAGGCTGTCCGAAATCTTATTTTAGATGAAAATATCCGTTTAGATGGCAGAAATACAACGCAAATCCGCCCAATTTGGTGTGAAATTGACTATTTGCCATCGGCTCACGGCTCATCAATCTTCACGCGTGGCGAAACACAATCATTAACTACGGTAACTTTGGGTACATCACGCGAGGCGAATGTTATTGACCTACCAACGGAACAAAGTGAAGAGCGTTTTTATTTACATTATAATTTTCCTCCGTTTTCAACAGGTGAAGCGCGTCCGTTGCGTGGCACTTCCCGAAGAGAAATCGGACACGGAAACTTGGCTCAACGCGCTTTAAAACGAATGATTCCTGCCGATTGCCCTTACACAGTGCGTGTAGTTTCTGAAATATTGGAATCAAACGGTTCTTCGTCAATGGCTACGGTTTGTGCTGGAACATTAGCTCTTATGGACGCAGGAGTGCAAATGGTAAAACCTGTTTCAGGAATAGCAATGGGACTTATTACGGACGGGGACAAATATGCAGTTCTTTCTGATATTTTAGGAGATGAAGACCATTTAGGTGATATGGATTTCAAAGTAACAGGAACAAAAGACGGAATCACAGCTTGCCAAATGGACATCAAAATCAAAGGATTAACCTACGAAATTCTCGAAAAGGCTTTGGAACAAGCTCGTGAGGGACGTATGCACATTTTGGGTAAAATCACTGAAACCATCGCTGAACCAAAAGAAACAGTGAAAGCACACGCTCCAAAAATTGTTAAAATGGAAGTTTCCAAAGATTATATCGGTGCGATTATCGGTTCAGGAGGTAAAAACATTCAAGGCATTCAGCAAGAAACAGGAACAACCATTGTTATTGAAGAAGTGGGCGACTTGGGCATCATCGAAATTTTGGGAGTTGACCCTGACGGAATGCAACGTGCTGTTGATGCTATCAAAGCGTGTGTTTTTGAACCTGTTGAGGGCGAAACTTACACAGTGAAAGTAACTCGATTATTAGAGTTTGGTGCTGTGGTTGAGTTTGTTCCGGGCAAGGATTCGTTGTTGCACATTTCGGAAATGGCTTGGGAACGCACAGAAAAACCTTCTGACTTGTTGAAAGAGGGCGATATTCTTGAAGTAAAATATTTAGGTGTTGATCCAAAAACACGTAAGACGAGAGTTTCAAGAAAAGCATTGTTACCACGTCCGCCACGCGAGGACAAACCTAAAAATGATAAACCAAGACACGATAAGTCTCAACATTCAAAATCAGAAAAAAAACAATAATATAAAGAGAGCTTCAAAGCTCTCTTTTTCATTAAAAAGCTAAAACCTTACTTGAAAAATAGGAAATACATTTTTAAGGACACGGTTGCCTTTTGAGCTTCTTTCTTCTTTGATAAAGATGTTGATGAATTTTTATCTTTTGTATAATCCCCAAAACGAAATGTACCAAAATTCAAAATGAAATGTACATTTTTTTGAGAATTTTACTAATCGGTACAAATATACTCAAAAACGCAAAAACACGGCATTTGAGCCGTGTTTTTTTACTCCAATTCACTTATAAATTTAATTAGCCGTTCTTTGATTTTGTTGCGGTCTCGTTGCCAATCGAAAGGCGTTATACCTTTGTTATATTCGGGGTACTTTTGCTCGGGCTTAATAAACTCAAAACTTTTGCACAACGGAAATATATAACGGTATGTGTCCACCTTAAAAATCTCCATATCGCCTAATAAATACGCTATATTGTGCCGAATAAACGCCGCACGACTCGTGGAATTGGTTAAGTTTTGTTGATGCGTAATTTTGCCCGATATTTTGTTGCGCAAAAATATCGTGTGGTGCTTTCCGTAATAACGAAAATTAGCAGCCTTGTAAATCGTCCCACAACCAAGCCGACCATCGGCAAAAGACTGTACAGCAACAATATTTGGGTCTAATTTTTTAAGCCATTTGAGCGTATGAGCAATGAATAAACTTTCGGCGTTCTTGCCTAAAATATCGCTTATCCACAGGCGATTAAGTTCACACATCCACGCTTTCGGGTTGGGGTGTTTGAATATTTTACCTCTCGGATTTTTCATATATCCATACACAGCAACTCCCAAACATTCAGCGTTATTTTCTTGAAAAATGCCAAAATTAAACTTCCCAAAACCGCCGTCATTCCACGTATGAGAGTAATGATTTTTGATAATCATTTCTTTGGCGATTTCTTTGGAAACTCGCCGTATTATGATGATGCCTAAATTCTTCGTTTGTATTCTTATTTCATTCATTTTTAACACTTTATTTCATCGTTTATAAATTTCACTTATTAGAGTGATATTTCATATTTTTTTGTAAATTTGCGCTCCCCAACTAACAAACACAAATAAACCCAAGAAGCAACAAAAGACATTTGTCCTCCGTAGCCTCTTGGGTTCGTGTTTTAATTAGTTAGGGAACTATTAAAAACGGAGGATATTTTTTAACTATCACCCTCCTTTACACTTCATTTAAACATCTTTTAAAAATTGTTTAAACGCAAATTTTTTCCGATTTGTTAAGTAGTTTAAATTGCTTTCATACTGGTACGCCTCACGCTCAAAACAAACGCTTCGATAAGCCTTATCTTTGTCACGATATTTTGCTAAATACCAAAGAAATTCAATCAAGTACCACAAGTAAAAACCAATTACGTACAACTCTTTTTGTTGCTCTAAATGAATACTTTCGTGATTTAAAAAAATCTTATCGTTCAAGTATTTTTCACTTTTCAAAAAAACAAAAGGAAACAGCGTGATGCCTGCAAATCCTTTTGGAACTAAAAACTTACAAATAGCTATCATTTATTTAAAAATTTCGTTTAACTCTTCTTTAATGACGTTTTGCAAACGCTCTTTTAACTTTGAGGATTCGTTCTCACCTCCAATAAACTGGCGTTTCGGAATATTTTGATAAATGGTTCGAGAAAAACCTCGTACATTTGACGTTTTCCCTCCTTTAAGGTTTCGGGTAAAAGGGCGTACATTCTGTTTCACAACCCCTTGAAAGCCATAATTATGCAATTTCATATACGGAGCTACTTCGCCCCCTGCACCTATAACAACCTTATATTTCTCAATACGCACTACTCGAACGCTACGCCGTCCTGCTCCTGTTTTCACCAAAATAGCTCGTTTTTCCTCATCTTTTACGCCCCACTTTGTTGGGTTTTTACGCTTTGCCCAAGGTTGTTCATTTTCACCTTGCCACGCTTGTTTATTAAAGTTTTCGTGCGAAAAATTAACCACTTCTTCGCCTAAAATAGGGGGTAATTCTTGTAATTTTTGCGCCAACCGCTGGCGGATAACTTCCATATTTCCTGAAAAAGTTGCCATTTTTTTTGATTTTTGCTTGTTTATTTAAAAATTGTTTGTACCTTTGCGCCACAGAGGGTAGGTTCGTCCGCCCACTGTGCCTCCCTTGAAACAGAGGGTGGAAAATGAGGTTAGCCTTTTTGGATAGCCTCATTTTTTTATTTATATTCAACAACTCCGTCTTTAAAAACCAAAATTATTTTTTCAAAGGTGTGATTGCTATATTTATTAAAGTCGCTCAATCCTGACGAAACTCTTTCTACTGAAAAAAGTTCTTTGTTGGGAAAGTACAAAATAGCAACTTTTACGTTCTTACCTTCCGAATGTTGAAACGCTCTTTTTATAGTGTGTTTTCCACTTCCTAATATAGAGCTTATGTCGCAAGATAAATCATTAAGAAATCCATCAATACGCTTAATACCGTCAATTACCTTTTCGTTTTCCTCTGCAAGTTCTTTTTCCAAAACGATTTTATACCCATTTTCAAAAAGAAGGTCTCGCGCTTCTTTTTCATAATGTCCTTTGTTCGGGTCAAAACTATGAAGCCTATGCGTTGCCTTTAAACCGCCCGTTTTTTCATCAAAAGCAACATCCAAATAATCCTTATTTGCCAATAGTTTTTCAAACTCCGCACGACGTTTTTCGATGCGCTCAACTTCCTCTTTCAACCTCTTACCCAATGCAATCACCTCATCAGGTGCATTCAAAAAATACGAGTGCTTATCCGTAAAAATCTTACCGCTTACGGCAGGATTATTTTTGAACGCTTCGGGAATTTGTGGTAAATTATATTTTTCAGTAGGCGTTCCTTTGCGCAAACGAATCACATCGGTTCGACAATTAAAATGATTAGGCGGAAAGTAATACATCAACATTGGGTCATCAACTGTTACGATTACATCGTGCAGAGGTTTGCATATATCAGACGTATGTCCGCCAAATAATCCACTGAAATACCTGCTTGCTCCAATCCCTCCGCTGCCAATTTGGAGGTAAAACGCCCTTCGGATAAGGTGGCCAGCACGTTACGAAGTGCCACACCGCCCTCGCTTCCCTTCTTACCTGCTTGGTCAAGTAGCTGAATGTAAGCATTGGTTTCGGCAAAAGACAGCCCTGTGGTTTTTGCCACCATTCCGACCTGCTCCAATGCCTGTTTGATTTGTGGCAACTCGGCAGACCCCTGTTGAGCCGCTGCCGACATTACATTCATCATATCCGCCATTACTTTTGCCGCTACAATGGGGTCGTCCATACTCACACCAAACTGATTGAGAGACGTTGTTAGTACTTCGGTAGCTGCTATGGTGTCCCCACCCATTTGCTTGGATAGGACATTAGCGTTCTCTCCCATCATTTTCATAGCTTCGGCATTATTGGCAATTTCAGGCGATAATTGCGAAAGCATCATTTTGTACGCCTCTACGTTATCCACTGCCGATGTACCAAAGGTTTTTGCGGTATCTCGTGCAGCTTTTTCAATAGCTTTCAACCCCTCGCCGGTAACTCCTGTAATTGCTGATAGCTCCAACATATTAGCATTCACATCTTTGCCCGGTACAAGCAAGTTGTCAAAACTTTCTTTGACATTGTTTATCTCGTCGGCAACCAAACGGAATGACCACAACGATTTAAAACAATCTCCAAAGGTTTTGGTTGCTTTTTGTGTCTGCTCGGTCATTTTTTTTATCGAAGCCGTTACCGTGCCGATAACATCTTCGCCAACAACCTTTAAATTTACTTGATATGTAATGCTATTATTTGACATTTATTTTGTATCTTTGCCCAAAAGGTTTGAGTTATGAAAAAATATATTCCTTTGCTTTTGTTGGGTACAATAATCCTTTTATTTGTACTTTTCCCAATGCCAATGTTGGGCATAACCATCGGTTTTTTAATAATTGGAGGGTTAGCTTGGTTTGGGCATATTGTTAGAAAATGGATGGGAATTGAGGACGGTTGTTAATTACCAAACAACCCTTTCAATAATTCGGCTTGGTTTTTGAGTCGCCATTGTTCGAGCCACATAGCTTGTGCATAGAGTTTATTCCACTGGCTTATCTGTAAGTTTTCGGGTTCTACACTGAAATTGGCACGAATTAAGGCATCGCCTTTCCACTGTTCATATTCAGAGGGTTGCTCGCCCGTGAGCGAGCTTATAAGTTTTTTGCACTTGATGTGGTTTTCTGAACCCGTGCCATCAACGCCTCAACAGCTTTTATTTTCAACATATCACGCCCCGCAATTTCTTCATCACAAGCCACAATCAAGTTGTCATAAGCTGCACGAAGCCCTTGTATTTCGTTGGATTTGGATAATTTATTGATTACCTCCAAATCCTTAAAGGTTGGTTCTCTGAAAATGGCTTGATGTTTTTGCTCTTGGCTGTCCACATCAACCAATACCAACGCTCCTTTTTCTTGTTTTATCGCTTCAATTTCTTCGGGAGTTTTCCCACAAACTAAATTCTCTTGCATCTTTAAAAGTATTTTAAATTCGTTTTAAATACTGGCGGATTTTACCCCGCCAGCGTTTTTTACAATGATTTGTCTTCAATATGTGAAACTATTAAAGGTAGCTCAATTTCTTTGTACATATCGCCCTCTTTGAAATCTATTTCACACTTGGTAAATTCACAATTTTTCAAAATGTGCGTAACAATAGGCCCCGCATCGGGTTGAAAATTCACAACAATAGGAAATGGTGCAATACGGTGCAATTGTCCATTAGGAGCTTTGGCTTTTAGAGCCATTACCGTACCTGATAATAGCGTAATGGAAGCCGTTGTTTTTACACGTCCATAACCACGAGACACCGGGTGTCTGCCCGCTCCGTAAACATCTTCTTTTTCCATTTCCTCGCTGTACTTCACTGCACGAATGCCCGTTACAGGAACACCCCCGATGTTCACCACTATGTCTGCCCAGCCGTATTCCCGACCGTTAATTAAAGGTTCTAATTCTATTGCCATTTTACTCTGTTTTTAAGGTTAAACCGATTTTTACAAGGATTTCTCGCAAGGTTCCCACCGGCACTAATTTGACAACAATCTCCAAGTTTGAAGTTCTCAAAACTTGCTGGTCAGGGTTGATGCTTACTTCGTATCCGCTGAGTTCTCCGTCTTTTTTCATTTGCGAAAGCACGTCATCGGTAAGCGCCTCTAACGATTTTACGGTTGATAAATCCACCTTGCCGCTTTCAGGATTAATGTAAACAGGTCCCGACACTTTGGGTAATAGCACCACATTGATGCCACGAATCGCCTTGCCAATAACCCGATTAAATTCAATGTAAGCGTAATCACTTGTTAGGCTTGTTGCCGTAAAACTATCATTGAAATACGTACCTGTTGCACCGGTATATTTGGTCAGAAAAATATACCCTTTGTCGTGAATTGCCTGAATTTGAGCAGGGGTGTAATCTCCTAATTTTGAGCCATCACAAAAGGCAGGCACGTCCAACTCTAAGGCTTTTTGCGTATCCCCTGTAAGGGCTTTGGCATAAGCAGTTGAAACCAAATTTTGTTTTTCTACCCACCCGATACTCTCGTGTACATTGGCTTTTGAAACCGCTCCTAACACAGCTCCGATGCAGCTCACCGATGCCGATGTTTGGGCAAGGTATGCACCACGTCCTCCGCCGTCTTGCCCCAATACAATGCTCACACGTTCAGCATTTAGCGTATGTAAGTCAGGCAATGAAACCATATCGGAAGTTGTTATTTTCAAGGAGAGCAGCACACTTAGCGGAGTGCAGGCGTTACCCAATTCAGTGGCTATTTGGTTGAGTTTTGCCACCGAAGCCGAAAGTGAGCTTACTGCTGTTTTAAAATCACACACGGCGATTTGACGGATATTCCCTTCGGCAAAATTTTGCATTACTTTTACCTCTGAATATGCCCCGTCAGAGCTCTCTACCGATTGTACATACAGTTTTGCTCCTTCATTGATTCGGAAAAATTCCGATGCGTGATAATGTAGCACAGGGTTATTTTCCGTAGTGATGTTTTGCAAGGCTAAATCTTCCACCGATAGCAATAGCGTTTTTGCTACCGCCTGCTCGCCGTAAACGATAAGCCCCGAAATGTGGTCGCTACCTTCAAGGGTTCTACCCAAGCCCCCTTGTTGTATTTTAAATGTTATTCCGTTCATTTTTTTTTAGTGATTAGTGATTAGTGGTTAGTGGTTAGTGGTTAGTGGTTAGTGATTAGTGATTAGTGATTAGAACTTTTCACTAATTGCTAATTGCTAATTGCCGATTGCTAATTGCTAATTGCTAACCACTAATCACTTGATTAAATTGTTTTCTTTAACTCCGTAAGTGCCTCAATGAATGTCTCTGCACTTTGGTTTGGGGTTTTGATTTCAAAGAATTTTACAAGCGATTTCATCTGATTGTAATTCTCTTTTTTTAGCTCCAAAGCCTGCAATTCAGCTATTTTTTCGGCACGTTCGTTTTCTTTGCCTTCATCGTCCTGACTGCTTTGCTCACCAATCGGACGGATAAGTTTTTGCACTTTCTTGTTTTCCAAGCTACTTGCGTGGTTATCGGCATCACTTCTTAGATAGAAGTATTTGCCGTCCGAAGTTCTATACACTTCGTCTAATTTCGGATTATCTTTAAATATTTTTTCCATTGTGTTTTGATTTACAAATTAATAACTACGTACTATTCGAGGGCGTATTAGTATGGGTCGCTTCTTTGGTGTGTATGTATGTTGCCCCGAATAATGGTTATTGTTATGTGGTTGAATTTCCTTAGGAGGTGGGGTTATTGTCTCTTTCTCCCGTACAATGTCTATTTTCTTACCCTGTTCCGCCTGCGAGGAATGTTCTTTTTGAGAACTCACCAAATTAGGTACTATAACAGGAGTTACTACGCTGGTAGAACTTTCTTTTTTAAGTTCTATTTTTGATTTCTGCTCCGTCGGTGTGGTAGTACAAGACACCGCCGTGAAACTTATCAGTCCGATAAATAACATTAAGAGCGTTATAAATGTTCGCATTTTTGTTAATTATTTAGTGATTAGTGGTTAGTGATTAGTGGTTAGTGGTTAGTGGTTAGTGATTAGTTCTGACTACTGACTACTGACTACTGACTACTGACTACTAATCACTAATCACTAATCACTATCTACTAATTGCTCGTGTGGTTCACCACTATTTCAACGCCGCAATAAACTTCTTCTCTACCGGTACTGCAATAAAGTAGTGGCGGTATGAAAGGAAACTTTTTTGGTTTTGCGGGTCATTTTTCGCTTCTGAAAAATATTGCTTGGTAAGCCCTGTTTTCTTAGCGATATTAGACACCACAAACGCCACAGATGCTACCTTATCGCTTGGGTCGGTAACTTCCCCAAAAGCTCTTTTTTCGCCGTTGGTTTTATATCTCGGCATTGCCACGTATGTTTTGATTTCAAAACCTGCAATCACCGGCGATACTTTTCCTTGCTGATAATTTACCAGCTGTTCGCCAAAACGTTGTCTGTCCTCCAACAAATCGTTGAAATGGTCAGAACAAAGTACCAAACGTCTGCCTTCCTCTGGCCACTCCAATTCATCGCATTTGCGTTTGAGAGCAACCAAATCCTCATACGTACATTTAGCACCTGCAAGGGAAAGTACAGGAGTAGTCGCCGAATTTTGGTCTGGGGCGATGGCGTGAATAGCCTTTTTGTACTTCCGAACGGTGATGCTGTTGGTTTGGGCTTTGGTTACGGCATCTATTTTGTCATAACTTGCCCCAATGATTTGGTCATCAGTAACCTCAGAAGGCTTGGTTTGGTATTTGTCCAATTTAATGGTAATGGTTTCATCGTCATAGCTTTGCAAAGCCAACGGATATGTTTTGTTGTTAATCAAAACATCAGGATTGAAGTGCGTTGCTGGGATATGGATTCGATTTTCCTCACCCATCTGCATCACGTCGCCGTCTAATTCGGCAACACCGTCCAAGAACGGAGCAACTGCTCCATTTTCGAGAGTCTGCCTTACACGACTCTCCCAAATTTCTGGAAAATTTTTTGGCATTTTTCTTTCTTTTTAGTTTGTTAATAAAATGATTACTCGCTACTTAGGTTAAAGTTTTTTTAAAATCGACTTGTAACCTTCGGGGTCAGATTCTTTGAAGGCTAATTGCTCTTCAAGACTCAATTTTTGAAAATCTTCCATTGTGGCAATCGTATTTGTTCCTTGCGGAGCACTGTTGCCGGTGGAAAATTTTTGCTTGGTAGGAATAGCATCAAGCGTACTTTTTGCCAACTCATAATTGTCAGAAGCCAATTGCAAGAAGGTGGCTTTTTTGTCCGCCGTAATCTTACCTTGTTTTACAGCATCTTCCACCAATTGAGCGGCTAAGGCTTGTTTTTGGGCTTTTTCTTTCTCTAAAAAGGCATTTACTTTTTCTTCGGAAAGTTTTAGTTTTGCTTCGGTCTCTTCCTTCGCCTTTTGGAGCGAAAGCACCGCCTGTTCTACTTCTTCAACGGATAATTCCTTCGTGTTCGGAGGAAATCCTAAGGCTATTAAAGCCAATTGTGCTAATTGTAATTTCATTTTATAATCATCTTTTTTAATGGTTCTGTTTTCTGTTGCTACGCTCAGACATAGCTCTTTGATTTGGGTTTCGTCTAAAATTTCACCGTCCATTTTCAGCACGAGAGCTTTGGCATTGCTGGGGATAGCAACAATCGAAGCCTCGAATATTTCACATCGGGTCAATTTTAAACTGCCGTAACTATCCATTAGCATATCTTCCCTTTTAAATGAAAGCCCCATACTGGCACCTTTTATAAACCCTCGCTCTACCTTGCTGGCAATGCGTTTGGCGTTTTCGTCCTCCATATCAAAAGAAGTTTCAGCAGTGAGCAATCCGTTTTCTTTCTTAATATTAACCCACTTGCCGATAACCGAAGTATTGGAGCTCCAATGCCCGTCCAACATTACGGGGTTCTCCTCAAAACGGCTCAAATCAATTCCTTCGGTATCAACTGTAAATCCGTAGGAATTTTGCTTAGTCTGGTCATTTAATACAAATTTTGGCATTTCATTTCTTGTTTTTCAGGGGCAAAATTCAGAAGTAAGTAACTGATACACAAATATTTGTACGATGCAAATACAGATTGGTAGGCTTCACTGACAAATCTGTCTTACCTGCGGACTTTTTCTTTTACAGCCCGTTATTTCGGTGGAATTTTGCAACGGGTTTAGCCCATTATTATGTTAATTTCAGCAATCAAGAGGAATGGCTAAAAAAGACACTACAAGGCTCAAAGCCGAGCAATATTACATTGAGAATATGGAAGCCACTCAGCAGGAAGTAGCCGAGTTGTACTCCGTACGTCCTGCCACTATTGGCGAGTGGGCAAAAAAATACGATTGGGAGGAAAAACGATTGAACTTCCACGCATCGCCTACTATCATTAAACAGAAGTTACAGG
>JBGYFE010000016.1:0-16919 GCA_041819925.1 Capnocytophaga sp. | reverse complement strand
GCAAATCTAATGGGGGAAAATGAAAAAATGAGTGTACAAAATGCAAATCTGACGGGGGAAAATGAAAAAATGAGTGTACAAAATGCAAATCTAATGGGGGAAAATGAAAAAATGAGTGTACAAAATGCAAATCTGACGGGGGAAAATGAAAAAATGAGTGTACAAAATGCAAATCTGACGGGGGAAAATGAAAAAATGAGTGTACAAAATGCAAATCTAACGGGGGAAAATGAAAAAATGAGTGTACAAAATGCAAATCTAATGGGGGAAAATGAAAAAATGAGTGTACAAAATGCAAATCTAATGAGAGAAAATGAAAATTGAATTATAAAATATACTAAAAATATTTTTAAATTTGATTTATTGATGATACAAAATTTCTATATGTTGTATTATTTATTAAATATGACGATAAAATATAAATAAAAATAGAATTTAAATAAATAAAGTATAATTAAAAAAATAAATTATTATGGGTAAAAATTATTTATCAAATGAAAAAATGCTTCAAAATTATGGAGTATTGTTTCAAAATTTAAACAAAGAAACTGAATTGTCTGCTGAATTGGCAGAATATGGTTATGATGCTGCGCGTATAGCGAAAGGAAAAGAACTTTATGATAAAGCTGTTGAATCTTATCAAAAAAGTAAAAAAGAAAGTACCGAAGAAACAACAGCATCAATGTCTTTTCGTAAAAAATTAGATGAAATTACACAACTTTATCTTTCTGATAGAAAAAAAGTGAAACTTATTTTTAAAGACCAACCTGATGTGTTGAAAAATTTGTCATTAAAAGGAGCAGTTTCGCAAGTAATTGCTAATTTCTTGCAAGAAATGAAAGATTTATATCAAAGTTTAGATGAAAATCAAGTCCTTCAAGAAGCAGTTAAGGTTTTTAAAATCACTCCTGAATACATAAAATCACAATTAGATAAAATTAAACAAATTGAATTAGCTTATGGTGATTATTTGCAAGAGAAAGGAGAAAGCCAACAGGCTACAAAAGACAAAAATAAAGCGTTTGCAGAGCTTGACAAATGGGTAAAAGAATTATATGGATTTGCAAAATTAGCTCTTGAAGACCGTCCTCAATTATTGGAAAGCATTGCAAAGATTGTTAAATAATTAAATATGTTTTTTTGTTTTTAATAAAACTTTGATTTCTTTCTAAACTATAAAAAATAAAGTATAAATATATAATAATAAATAAAAAAAAAATGTCAGACGATAAGAAAGTAATTTTTTCGATGTCGAAAGTAAGTAAAACTTATGCTTCGACAAATAAGCAAGTGCTTAAAGATATTTATTTAAGTTTCTTTTATGGAGCTAAAATCGGTATTTTAGGCTTAAATGGTTCAGGAAAATCATCTCTTTTGAAAATCATTGCAGGAGTTGATAAGAACCATCAAGGAGAAGTGGTCTTTGCACCAGGTTATACGGTAGGATATTTAGAACAAGAGCCTCAATTAGATGATAATAAAACCGTAATTGAAGTAGTTCGTGAGGGAGCTGCTGAAACAATTGCTCTTTTAGATGAGTTTAATAAAATCAATGATATGTTTGGTTTGGAAGAAGTATATTCTGACCCTGACAAAATGCAAAAATTGATGGATAAACAAGCTGAATTGCAAGATAAAATCGATGCAATAGGAGCTTGGGAAATCGACAATAAACTCGAAATAGCAATGGACGCTCTTAGAACTCCTGACCCTGATACCCCCATAAAAGTTCTTTCTGGGGGAGAACGTCGTCGGGTAGCTTTATGTCGATTATTGTTGCAACAACCTGATGTTTTGCTTCTTGATGAGCCTACAAACCATCTTGATGCGGAATCTGTGTTGTGGTTAGAGCAACATTTGCAACAATATGCAGGAACTGTTATTGCTGTAACGCACGACCGTTATTTTTTAGACAATGTTGCTGGCTGGATTTTAGAACTTGATAGGGGAGAGGGCATTCCTTGGAAAGGAAATTATTCATCTTGGCTTGACCAAAAAGCAAAACGATTGGCACAAGAGCAAAAAACGGAAACAAAACGACAAAAAGTGTTAGAACGCGAGCTTGAATGGGTGCGACAAGGAGCAAAAGGAAGACAAGCAAAGCAAAAAGCACGTTTGCAAAACTATGACCGATTGCTTAGTGAAGACCAAAAGCAGTTAGAAGAAAAGTTAGAAATCTATATTCCGAATGGGCCTCGCTTAGGGACAAATGTTATTGAGGCAAAAAATGTTTCCAAAGCCTTTGGAGATAAAATTTTGTATGAAAATTTGAATTTTGTATTGCCACAAGCAGGAATTGTAGGAGTAATAGGGCCTAATGGTGCAGGAAAATCGACTATTTTTAGAATGATTATGGGAGAAGAAAAGCCCGATTCAGGAGAATTTAGCATCGGAGAAACGGTAAAGATTGCTTATGTTGACCAATCGCATAAAGATATTGACCCAGAGAAATCCATTTGGGAAAATTTCTCTGACGGGCAAGACCTTATTATGATGGGAGGGCGACAAGTGAATTCAAGAGCCTATCTGAGTCGTTTTAATTTCAGCGGAAGTGAGCAAAATAAAAAGGTTTCAACGCTTTCAGGAGGAGAACGTAACCGTTTGCATTTAGCAATGACTTTAAAAGAAGAAGGAAACGTACTTTTGCTTGATGAACCTACGAATGACCTTGATGTTAATACGTTAAGAGCCTTAGAAGAAGGTTTAGAAAACTTTGCAGGTTGTGCCGTAGTTATTTCACACGACCGTTGGTTCTTAGATAGGATTTGCACACACATTCTGGCTTTTGAAGGAGACTCTCAGGTATATTTCTTTGAAGGAAGTTTCTCTGAATATGAAGAAAATAAACGCAAAAGATTAGGCAAAGACGTTACGCCAACGAGAATTAAGTATAAAAAGTTAGTTAGATAGTCTATAATATTGATATTTATGTGATTATTTGACTAATATCTGATTTCAAAAATCCTCATCAAAGAAACATTGATGAGGATTTTTTGTACAGATATATTTATGGTTTTATCAATTTAGTAAATATGATGTTTTTTGTGCTTCTTGCTGGGGTGAACGTTCTATTTGAGTCTATTTTAAGGTATGTGCATTTCGCTCGTACCAGCGAAGTGAAACTAAAAATGGAACAAAAAACTTCTTACAGGTGAACAGCACTACAAAACGTGTTTGTGAGCTCTGTATGAGGAACGAACCAAAGCTCCACTTTCCACGTGTCGGAAACCTAACGATTCCCCAATTTCTTTATATTTAGCAAATTGGTCGGGAGTAATGAACTGTTTAACAGGTAAATGCTTCTTTGAAGGCTGCAAATATTGTCCGATAGTGAGCACATCTAAATCTACTGTCTTCAAATCGTGAAGAGTTTCAATCACCTCATCTTCTGTTTCTCCGAGTCCGAGCATAATTCCTGATTTTGTTCGCTTTGCACCATTTTCTTTTAAATATTTCAGTACATACAAACTACGGTCATACTTCGCTTGAATGCGAACCTCTCGCGTCAATCGTCGGACGGTTTCCATATTATGAGAAATTACCTCAGGAGCGACTTCAATGATGCGATTTAGATGTCTATCAATTCCTTGAAAATCAGGAATAAGTGTCTCTAAAGTAGTTTCAGGATTCATTCTGCGAATGGCTTTAACGGTTTCAGCCCATAGAATGCTCCCCATATCTTTTAAGTCGTCACGGTCAACCGATGTGATTACGGCGTGTTTGATGTTCATCAATTTGATTGAACGAGCTACTTTTTCAGGTTCTTCCCAATCCAAAGATTCAGGACGACCTGTTTTTACGCCACAAAACCCACACGAACGCGTACATATATTTCCTAAAATCATAAATGTAGCTGTTCCTTCTCCCCAACATTCACCCATATTTGGGCAACTACCTGACGTACAAATCGTGTGAAGGTTATATTTGTCAACAACATTTCTGAGTTCTGTATATTTTTTTCCTGTTGGAAGTTTTACACGAATCCATTTGGGTTTGCCTTTTGGAGGAAGTACATTGCTTTCCGCCGTAACATTATCAATACTCATAGTTTTATGTCCTTATTCTGTATGAAATAGTTTCCAGAGGTACGTCTTAAAAAAATATAACTAACTTTTTTATAGAAATTATTATCAAGTAGTTACTTATTTTCTGAAACACAGAGACAGTGATTTCGCAACGGAACTATTTACTTACTTTGTGTTATAACTCTGCGACGCAAAGATATAAACTATTTACAAATAGGCAAAAAATACTTTCACATAGACAAGGGTAGGGCTGTTTTTCACGACCTAATAAAACATTTTTTTTAAATTCTGTTGCTGTGTTTATTCGGTAATGCTTCCCAAAGTATGATACTCAAATCCACTCTAAATTGATGTAGAAAAACACAATTTCAAAGACTTTTATATTTTTGATTATCCTTGTACTCTGGCAATTGAGGCAGTGGAGTTTTATTGATATTAGCATTTAACAAAAATACAACTTTATTCCCTGATTGTATGTCATCGTATTTTTCAAAACACTACCGTATTTTGGAAAGAAGTGTTTTTGTGTTGTCAATTTCAGGACTAACTTCATACGCGCAAAAAGGCATATTTTCAATTAAAAACCCCAACTAAGGAGCTTTTTAGGAATTAAAATTTTATAATAACGTCCAAAAGTACCAAAAAGTAATAAGTAAACTTAAAATTAAAAAAATAATATTAATATTTTTTAGAAGTCCTATACTTTTTTTGTAAGAAAGATAAAAACAAGAAATAGCTACTAATCCTAAAATGATGCAAAGAAAAGTAATATCAATATTGTTTTGTATGACATTAGGCACTTTTTCATAAAAGGATTCAATTGCCTCTTCCCTATTTTGATTATTGCTAAAAACGAAAACCCAAAGCACTACAAAATACGTAATGATTGTAGTAAAAATTGAGCCTATAATAAAATATACTTTATTCATATTTTTTTAGTTATTACAATAAACCTGTTTAAAGTAAAAGTTCCAAGAAAATCAGCATTTTTGTTTTGCTAAACATTTAATAATCAATAAACTTTGAGCAAAGATACGATAAAAAATGGATTATTCCTTATTTAAGCATAGGAAAAAGAGGTTTTAAGACAAAATTTGACTTATCACTAATTTTTATTCTGATTGTCAAACGATTAAAAACAGGCTGTCAATGGAGGGACTTCCCACAGAAGTATATTTTAAAGAGCAATAAATAAGTTATCAAACGGCTTATTATTATTTTAATAAGTGGAGTAAAGACGGTAGTTTTAACTTCGTTCGGTTCAGCGAAGCCTCGTGTCAGCAAGTTTGGCTTAATTTATTGCTTCATAACAAACGAAAATTAGATATGTCTTGCATATAATTGGTAGAAATTGAGTATAAAGGCTTGTTTTTCAATGCGGATTCAGGATTTGATAGTCGATATTTGAGAAGGTTTTTAGAGAAAAAAGAAATTATAGCCAATATCAAACAAAATCCGAGAAATAGGCAGAGTGAAGATGTTTATTTTGATGAAAAATTATATAAAAATCGTTTCAAAATTGAACGGAGTTTTTTGCAGCCTGATGGATTTAAATAATTGATAATGAGATATGAAACCCTAAATACAACTTGGTAAACGATGCTATATTTAGGATTTATAATGAGGTTTATTGGAAAAGTTTAAACAAGTTCAAGATAAAGACGTTTTCATACGAAAAATTTTATACGACTTGCAGAGGCGGTTTTTTGTTTTGTAAAAAGATAAAAAATTAGCCAACTTTGTCAAAGCTCAAAAACTTCGACAAAGTTAGAATCTTAGCTCTACTAATAAACTGTATTCACTTCTGGCAGTTCATAACTTCCTAATACAGAATTGTTAGGCGTATCGCTCATTTCAAAGATAAGCTCCCCACCTTTGATAATATCTTTGTGGCTGATATACAACTTTTTGTACGGATTTCCGTTGAGATAAATCGCTTTGATATACTTGTTTTTAGAGGATAAATTTTTAGCTACTATCGTAAAAATTTTATCTTTACCTACTTGAATTTCAGCTTTTTCAAAGTATGGAACGCCGAAAATATACACACCTTGCGCCGGATTTACGGGATAAAAACCCAATGAACTGAGCACAAACCAAGCTGACATTTGTCCGCAGTCTTCATTTCCGCAATGTCCGTTGGGCTGATTTTTGTATTGACTTTCTAAAATCCGATGTATCATTTCTTGGGTTTTTGACGGTTTTTTGACATAATTGTATAAAAATCCAACGTGGTGACTCGGTTCGTTTCCGTGTGCATATTGCCCAATCATTCCCGTACTGAAAATCGGTAGTTTGTCTTCGGGAAGAGGGTCATACGTGAACATCGAATCCAATTTCTGTTCAAAACGCTCTTCACCTCCCGTAGCTTGTAGCAAACTCGGAATATCCTGAGACACAAACCAAAAGTAATGCCAAGCGTTGCTCTCACAGAAATAAGGCGTATACTCCTTGGCAATGAAAGGCGAGATAAAATTTCCTTTGGCATCTTTCGGACGTAAAAAAGTAGATTTTTCATCGTAATGATTTCGCCAATTTTCAGAACGTTTCAAAAAGTATTCATAATCAGAGGTTTTCCCTAATGCTTTTGCAAACATCGCAATGCACCAATCGTCATAGGCATATTCCACCGTTTTGGAAACCGACCAATTTTCGTGATGCCCATCAGTGGGAACATATCCGAGTTTTTTGTATAAATCAATTTGGCGTTCATCAACCATTGCACTTTCCACGCAAGCCTTGTAAGCCGATTCTATATCTATCGGAAATCCTTTGAAGTACGCATCAACTATCACAGGAACAGCGTGATATCCAATCATCATATTGGTTTCGTTGCCTTGCATTGACCACACGGGAAGTCGTCCCGTTTCTTGGTAATGAGCTAAAAGCGATTTTACGAAATCGACTGTTTTTTCGGGTTGGGTGATGGTAAAAAGTGGGTGATTGGCACGGAATGTATCCCATAATGAAAATGTATCGTAGCGACGAAAACCTTCCGCTTGACGAACCGTTCCATCAGCAGCTTTGTGTTTTCCGTTAGGGTCGCTGAGCAAAGTTGGTGCTAACATCGATTGGTACATCATTGTGTAAAAAATCGTTTTTTTCTCCATATCATTGGTTGCAATTCGGATTTTTTGCAGTTCTTTTTCCCAAGTGTCTTTGGCTTGTTGGCGATATTTATCGAAATCAAAATCGTTTGTTTCAGCTTTCATTGAAGCGTAAGCACCTTCCAAATCTGCTGTTGAAAGCGCTGTTTTAATTACGATTTGCTCTTTTTCAGCAGTGGCATAATGTAATTCTATACGTGTATTTTTTCCTTGTGTGGGATTGTTTGTTTGTTTTTCATCATTGAAAAGGGTGTAACCAGAAAAAGGTTTAGAAAATTCCATCACGAAATAAATCCGTTGGTCTTTCGCCCAACCTGTTGATTTACGGTATCCCTCTATGGTTGTGTTGTTTACTACTTTGATGTAAGTATCAGTTGGGGCGTCCCAATTCATTGCAAATCCCAAATCTACATTTATTTTGGTGTTTTTATCTTCTGAAAAGGTATATCGATGAATGCCTACACGTTCGGTGGTTGTTAATTCGGCTTTTATGTCATAACTGAGTAAGTCAACCGTGTAATATCCAGCGGTAGCAAATTCTTGATTATGACTGAATTTTGAATAAGGTTTGTATGAATTTTCGGCAATACGGTCGTTAAACTTGCTATTTGTGGGCATAACTAAAATATCGTATAAATCGCCTGCTCCCGTTCCCGTGAGGTGAGTGTGAGAAAAGCCAGAGATGATGCTATCTTGATAGAAATATCCCGCAATTCTGTCCCAACCTGGAATGCCAATATCAGGGCTAAGTTGTACCATTCCGAAGGGAACTGTTGCCCCTGGGTATGTGTTTCCTGGTCCATCTGTGCCAATAAACGGATTGACAAAGTCAGTTAAAGGCTCGGAGGCAATTGACATTTCCGAAGATTTTTCTGTTTGACGGCAAGAAAGAAAAAAAATAAAGAAAGAAAATAAAAAAGTTCTCATTTTTTTGATGTTGATTTTGAAAGCAAATAACGTGAAAAAACAAATAAAAAGCAAGGATTTATAACATAAAAAACTGCCTTTTCACGTTAGAAAATATTTTTCTTTATCGAGCGTAGATGAAAAATTCTCTTTTCTTGACATTGGTTTTTTAACGACTTCTCCATTGACTGATTCTCCTTCATAAGCGTCAAAAATACGAGTCAATCCTTTAATTATGGGTATTGAGGTTTCGGTAATAGTAATTTTTCCTTGTTCAACATTTGCTTTGTATTTTCTATATCAATTTTAGGTATGTTCAAATGTGATACTTTGAAAAACAACATCAAATTTTCAATATAATTGTAACAATTCTCCAAAAATAACTACTTTTGTTCCGTTTTTAACTCAAAAATAATACAATTCAAAACAATGAGAAAATATTTGCTTTTATTTTTCCTACTAAAAATAGGCTTCGTTGGTGCACAACAATCGGGCAATACACTATCCTTATTGTTTGTAGGCGATGTTATGGGGCATAGTCCGCAAATTGAAGGGGCTTATAACCCTAAAACGGAAAGTTATGATTATCAATCTGTGTTCAGTAAGGTTAAATATTGGTTTGAGAAAGTAGATTTTACTATCGCTAATTTGGAAGTTACACTTGCTGGAAAGCCTTTTAAAGGATACCCACAGTTTTCATCACCTGATGAATTGGCTGTAGCTTGTAAAAATAGTGGTATTAATGTCTTTGTAACAGCCAATAACCATTCGTGTGATAGAGGTAAAAAAGGAATCATCAGAACGTTAGATGTGTTAGATTCACTTAGTATTGCACATACGGGTACGTTCCGAAGTCAAGAGGAGTTTGAGAAAAACAATCTGCTTGTGCTTTCCAAAAATGGAATCTCGGTAGGAATTTTAAACTATACGTACGGCACGAACGGGCTGCCCATTCCCGAACCTACTGTTGTTAACCGCATTGATTTAGAGCGTATGAAAACAGATATTGACCAAGCCCGGAAGCACGCTATTGATAAGCTCATCGTTGTGGTTCATTGGGGTGTGGAATACCAACAAAAACAAAACAAAACCCAAGAAGACATTGCTGAATTTCTGTTTGAGAACGGCGTTGATGTAATTGTAGGAGGGCATCCGCACGTATTGCAACCGATGTATTTCTCGCCCATTACAGGCTTGCATAAAGAACGATTTGTAGCGTATTCTTTGGGGAATTTTATCTCAAATCAGCGAAAAAGTCCGTGTGATGGAGGCGCTATGCTTGAACTTACATTCTTCAAAGACGCTCAAAATACCTACTTAATCAATCACGGATACCATTTGGTATGGGTAAACAAGTTTCCGAAAGAAAATAGCAAGCATTCTAACTTTGAAATACTTCCGTGTAGGGATTATGAACGGAATAATTTCTATGATTTAGATGAAAAAACCATTGAACAAATGAAAATTTTCATTAATGATTCCCGAAAGGTGTTTAAAAAGAACGTTTTGGTGAAAGAATTAGAATGACGTAAGATAATTCTTCATCATTCATCGGTACTTTTTGAAGAATAAACCCGTTAAGGAAGAGAACTTTGTCGTTGGGGTTACATACTCTTTCAATAAAGACGGTTCTTCATAGGTTTTTTAGAAATCATATCCGATTTTGAAACTCAACTCAAAAAATTCGAGACCTATGGTTTGATTTTTTAAATACGCAACACCTCCGCCCAATCCTGCTTTAAACTCATAATTGAAATTTTTAGCAAAGTTTCGGCGTATGCCAAAAGTAGGAACAAAATAAAGTTGTGTTATGGGAGTGATATTTCTTTCTGAAATGACAAACCAATTTGGCACGTACTTGATGTTAAGTGAAAAGTAATTACTTCCATTATTGCGAATGTTTTTACCACGTTTTGCACGCCCCTTGATATTATAATAAACCTTAGGTTGTAGGTTAATGATAGGCGTAAGAGCGATGCTATTTTCATTAAAATAATCAATTGGCGTAATGAAATCATCAGTATTTTCATAAAAAATTCCGCCGTAAAGACTCAAATCGGCTCGTAAGGCAATGATACTCGTAAGTTTGAACTCGTTATAGGCATCGAACCCAAAAAAACCAGCTTGAAAGCCCATCACATTTTTTTCGACACCCTCAGCAATGGTTGTATTTTGAGCTTTTGATGTCCAACAAGAAAACGCAAAAATTGCGACAAACAAAATTCTTTTCATCACATTCACGGATTAGAAAAAAAACAGAGATAGGTGTGTAAATAACCTATCTCTGTCTTTTTATGATTATAGATTTTTATTTAATAATTCTTTAATATCAGGATTTGAAGGTCTTGGAGCATCGGCGTTGATGATGTTTCCGTTTTTGTCAATCAAGATAAAGCGTGGAATGGTTTGGATTCCGTAAGCGGCAGCAAAATTATTATCTACGCTTAGATTTGCATATAACTGCACACCCGCCAATTTATTTGCTTTTTGATAATCTATCCATTTTTGCTTATCTTGGTCAATTGAAATACTCACAAATTTTACGTTTTTATCGTGAAATTCTTTTTCAAGCGCCTGCAAAGCAGGAATTTCATTGATGCAAGGTACGCACCACGTAGCCCAAACATCTATGTAAACTACGTTTCCTTTTAAACTTTCTAACGAAGTTTTTCCGCCAGCATAATTTTCAAACTCGAACGTAGGCGATGGTTTTCCGGGTCTTAAATTTTCAAAACTTGCAAATCTTGTTTCGGCATCTTTCACTAAATTTTCTTTTTTAACAAACTCTTTGATAGTGTTTAAGATAGCTTCATTGGTTTCGGTAGAATTTCCTGCGGATAAACCACGCATCAAAAACTCAGACAACTGACTTTTAATATTCTCTGACTTCAAACCACGAATATAATTCACCATAGCACTCCAATCGGGGGCAGAAACATCTAATTTTGAATGGAAATTATCCATAACCAACTGTTTGTATTCGTTGTAAAGGTCAAAATCAGTTGCGTTATCGTAGTTAATTTTTGCAATTTCTTCTTTAAATTCAGCTGGAAACTCTATTTTTTCTCCCGTAAAACGCTCGTGAGCACGTGAGTAAACAGATTTGAACTGCAAATTGAAGTATTCAATGGCTTTTTCTTCCAAAGAAACAAAGTTTTTAGGTAAATCTTTGTAGTTTGCTAAGAAATCAGTATATTTTTTATTGATTTCATCTAATGATTTTTTAAAACCTTCCACATTTTTTTGGAATAAATCCGGAAAAGTTTTCTGTAACTCTTCACTGAGTTCCATTTTTTTGCGTAAATAAGCACTCGCTATGGTGTCTTTTCCTGAAAATTTCACAGACACAGGCATCTTTGCAAGGTCTATATCAAGATTTAACACATCGCCTTTCTCTAAATACAGTGGAATATACACTCCTGACTGACTAAAAATGGTGTAGTAACTTGATTGCGTAAGCGTATCAACAAAACTTCCGTCGGGATTGATTTTCAGTTCCTTATCAACATTTCCCCCTACAAGCTGCATCGGAAAACCACCGTTGTTAGCTACTTTTCCTGAAATAATGATGTGTTCAGCTCTTTTTTCACAGGCAACAAAACCCAACGCTGCCAATGATAAGACAAATAGTTTCTTCATATATTGAATGTATAAGTTAAAATTTGGGCGAAGATAGTATATTTTTTTCAATTACAGAAGAAAACATTTGGTTATTTTTTCATCATTACATTTTAAAAAAAATTTTTTTATGGCATATCTCATATATTTCTTTATATTTTTCTATTTTTAGTTCCTTGCGAATGTTTTTTTATTGTTTTATTTTCCTTATAAACTTATCCTAACCATTTTTAGACATTTTCGGAGTGCTTCTGAACTGAAAAAAACTATTTTTGGAATCAACAAATTCTAATTGTAGCTATAAAAAATCCTCCTTTGAAGAGAGGAAGTCTGCGAAAGCAGAGTATGTGGCGAAGGACGGAGGATGTTTTTCTAAAAGTTATATCCCCCTAACCCCCTTAAAAAGGGGGAATTGTTGCAACAAACTATTTTAAGTTAGTTTTAAACTCCTCAGAAGTACTTAAAAACTCCTCCGGAGTGCTTTTGAACTGCAAAAAATGAGTTTTTGACTCTTTCGGAGTACTTAAAAACTCCTTCGGAGTGCTTTTGAACTGCAAAAAATGAGTTTTGGACTCCTCCGAAGTGCTTAAAAACTCCTCCGGAGTGCTTTTGAACTGCAAAAAATGAGTTTTGGACTCCTCAGAAGTGCTTAAAAACTCCTTCGGAGTGCTTCTGAACTGAAAAAAATAAGTTTTTGATTCCTCCGAAGTGCTTAAAAACTCCTTCGGAGTGCTTTTGAACTGCAAAAAATCATTTTTGGAATCAACTCATTTTAAATTGTTATTATATAAAATTCTCATTATATCCCCCTAACCCCCTTAAAAAGGGGGAATTATTGAGATAAACTATTTTAAGTTAGTTCTAAATTCCTCCGAAGTACTTAAAAACTCCTTCGGAATGCTTTTGAACTGCAAAAAATCATTTTTATAATCAATTCATTTTAAATTGTAGCTATAAAAAATCTTTATTATATCCCCCTAACCCCCTTAAAAAGGGGGAATTGTTGTGATTAATTATTTTAAGTTAGTTCTAAACTTCTCAGAAGTGCTTAAAAACTCCTCTGAAATACCTAAAAACTCCTCTGAAATACCTAAAAACTCCTTTGAACTATTCAAGAAAAGACTAAAATATAAAAAAAAATCCATCGGAAGAGTTTTTTAGTTTTCCGACGGATTTTTTGAATGTTTTTTAGAGCTATTACACTCCCGTTGAGTTGTTTTTTGATTTTGTTTTTGAGAAGAATTGTTTTAAATCTTTGTATTTCTTCTCAAAATTGGCGTCAACAGTGCCTGCTTTGTAAGAAGCGTATGAATAATCGGTCAATGCAGCCTGATAGTTGTCGTTGTCGTGCATAATTTTAGCGTTCGTAAGCCCAATAGCAAGCCTTTCCAAAAGTGCGATAACAGCTTCCAACCGATGGCGAGAAGTGTAATCCCTGTCAAATTCTTCCCAATCAATCTCAGGAGCTCTCAATTCAGGTTGCGTTTTGTGATAATCATACGTTTTGTTAATGAAAAGTTTGTTTTGTTCATTCACACGACCATATTTTTGTCTCTCTTCGGGAGAAAGATTTACTAAATACTTCTCAGTAATCTGTTTAACGGTCGCCAAAGCCTCTTGAAGCCTTGTGTATTCCTCTTCGGTAAGGTGCTGATTGTTGTAGTTTGATAATGACATAGTTTTCTTACTTTAAACGTTAGTGTAGCAAAGGTACGATTTTATTCGGAAGAAAAAAAGACTATTAATGTTTTTTTAACAATATGTTCGTAACTTCGCCTTTGCAATCCTTTTATGTAAAGAAATTATGCGTAACTATAACGAAAAATACAACGTATCTTATTTATCTGTTTGTTTGCAGATGAATGCTGTTTTTGAGAGATTTTGATGTAAAAAATCACGTTCGTATAATTTCTAACATATCATACACCTCGTTCATACCTTGTTCATTATCTGAAATGATGATAAGCAAGTCGTTCGGTTCTATTTTGGTTGAGCCGTTAGGTGTGATGTATTTGTCGTTGCGTTTAATCATTGCAATAATAGCTTTTTGCGGAAAGTCAAGGTCAACAATTTGTTTTCCGATAGTATGATTTTCGGCTGGAATAAGGATTTCTTGCATTATGGCTCTTGGGTGCTCGGTCATAATAGCATCAACCGGATTATCTACGTTTTCATCAGATTCTTTTTCAGCAACTCCGAACCACTTTGCAACCATCGATAGAGTAGTCCCTTGAATCATTACGGAGGTTACTGAAATAAAAAATACGATATTAAAAATAAGATTGGCTTTTTCAATGCCAGCCAAAAGCGGATACGTAGCAAACACGATAGGTACAGCACCGCGCAGCCCTACCCACGAAATGTAGCTTCGGCGTGCAAAACTCATTTTAAAGGTTATCGTACTTAAAAATACGCTTAACGGACGCGCTACCATCATTAAAAATAAGGAAATAAGCAGTCCTACACCCATCAGAGGCACTATTTGACTCGGATAAACGAGTAGCCCAAGGGTTAAGAACAGTACGATTTGCATCAGCCACGCCAATCCGTCAAACATTTTCAGTACGTTTCCTTTATAGATGAAATTTTGATTTCCTAAATAGACAGCACAGATGTATATCGCTAAGAATCCGTTTCCTCCCAAAGCCTCCGTAGCTGAAAACGTAGCGAACATAAGGGCAATGGTCAGCACCGGATAAAGCCCCTCGAAGCTCAAATGGATATGGTTGATAATGCGGTGGCTAATTTTCCCAAATAAAAACCCAAGCAACCCTCCCAGAATGATTTGTTTGAAGAACATCAACACCAAAATACCAATCGGCTTATCAGGCATTTGAACCAAAGCTAAGAAAGTAATCGTCAAAACGTTAGCCATAGGGTCATTACTTCCGCTTTCAAACTCCAAAGTAGGGCGTAGATTGTCTTTCAAACCTAAACTTTTAGACCGAAGAATAGAAAAAACCGCCGCAGCATCAGTCGATGACACAATAGAACCCAACAGCAGACTTTCAAAAATGGTCAGTTTATAATCAAAAACGTAATTAGTTACATACCAAACAAAACCACCCAGTGTAAAAGCCGTTAATAATACTCCAAGAGTGGACAGAACAATTCCTTGACCTAAAATAGGCTTTACGGATTTCCAACGAGTTTCTAATCCACCCGAAAAAAGAATAAAATTCAAAGAAATGATGCCTATAAATTGGGCTAACTTCGGATTGTCAAACTGTATTTTGAAAATAATACCCTCTGAACCGGCAAGCATTCCCACCCCTAAGAATAACAATAGGGTAGGTACCCCAAACCGATAAGATGTTTTCCCTGCTATAATACTCAAAAACAATAATAAAGAGCCAATAAGCAATATGTTTTCAGATGTTAAATTCATTGGAATTCTGTTTTTCGGGCGAAAATAGAAAAAAAAATAAAAAGAACAAAAAACAACTTCCAAAAAACAGATATTTAGGGGTTTAGACAGCTTTTTTAGGTCTTTTCGTATTTTTTGTTTCGTAAATTTTCTATTTAAACATAAATTTCATACCTTTGGCATTATTTTTTAACACAAAATTATATGCAAAATTTAGTAGAACGTTTTATAACGTATATAAAAACCGACACACAGTCTGACCCTAACAGCTCAACAACCCCAAGCACCGAAAAACAATGGGTTTTAGCTCGTTATTTGTTTAATGAATTGCAGTCAATGGGCTTAGAAGATGTTACCATTGATGAAAATTCATACGTAATGGCAACATTGCCGTCAAACGTAGATTATCAAGTGCCTACCATTGGGTTTATCGCTCACTTCGACACTTCTCCTGACTTCTCAGGAGAGAACGTAAATCCAAAATTTATTGAAAATTATGATGGCAAAGACATTGTTTTGAATGCCGAAAAGAATATCGTGCTTTCACCTTCTTACTTTGAAGATTTATTGCTCTATAAAGGACAAACGCTCATCACAACCGATGGTACAACGCTTCTGGGAGCTGATGATAAAGCGGGTATCGCAGAAATTGTTACCGCTATGGAATATTTGATTTCGCACCCTGAAATTAAACACGGCAAAATCAGAGTTGCTTTTACTCCTGATGAAGAAATCGGGCGTGGAGCGCATAAGTTTGATGTGCAAAAATTTGCTGCTGATTGGGCTTACACTATGGACGGAAGTCAAATAGGTGAGTTAGAATATGAAAGTTTTAATGCCGCAGGGGCAAAGGTGCACTTCAAAGGCAAAAGCGTTCACCCAGGATACGCCAAAGGAAAAATGGTAAACTCATTGTTAGTTGCAAATAAATTCATCAATGCGTTACCTGAATATGAAATCCCGGAGCGTACTTGCAAACGAGAAGGATTTTTTCACATTACAGACATTACAGGAGACATCGAAAACACTGTGGTACAACTTATCATACGTGACCACGACCGTAAACTGTTTGAAAAACGCAAAGAAACCGTTCAGAAAATCGTTGATGAGTTAAACAAACAATATGCTGGGGCAGTTTCAGTAGAAATTAAAGACCAATATTTCAATATGCGTGAAAAAATTGAGCCTGTTTTCCATATTGTTGAAGTTGCGGAAAAAGCAATGAAAGAATTAGGCATTACGCCTATTATCAAACCCATTCGCGGAGGAACAGACGGTTCTCAATTAAGTTTTATGGGGCTTCCTTGTCCGAATATTTTTGCTGGTGGGCATAATTTCCACGGAAAATTTGAATATGTTCCTGTTGAAAGTATGCAAAAAGCTACCCAAGTAATCGTAAAAATTGCTGAATTAGTAGCCAAACGATAATATATTCAAACGCTATTTTTTTAATGTATTTCTAAATCCTGTCAATTTTCAAAAAATGGCAGGATTTTTAAGTTTATATACGTCAATTTTACTTTTATATTGTTTTCTTAAATTTATTCAGTGGAATTAAATATAAAAAATTTTTTTTGATACGCCCTTCGGTAATAAATAAGAAAAATATTTTTTTTAAATATTTTGGAGGGTATAATCAAAATTAATGCACCGTTTAATTATATCTATCATTCATTTTATTAAAAATTAAAATTTTGATAATATTTTACAAGTGGAAAATTTTTTTTAATTTTTTGGAAAGTAAAATCCGTTTGCATAAACTCTCCGAAAATTTCCGGAAAGTAAAATCCATTTGTTTAAACTCTCCGAAAATTTCGGAAAGTAAAATCCATTTGTTTAAACTCTCCGAAAAAATCCGGAAAGTAAAATCCGTTTGCGTAAACCCTCTGAAAAAAT
>JBGYFE010000015.1:0-6823 GCA_041819925.1 Capnocytophaga sp. | reverse complement strand
GATTTTTTTACTTCCTCTACGAAAGGAATATTACACCCCCAAAAGTCAACAATCAAGACTTGATGCCCCAATGACTGTACCCGTTGAGCAAGTTCTACAGTGCTTTTTCGAGCACCTCCAAAATTTTGAACAGCTTCTAAAAATATTATTTTCATAGATTTGTGTAATTATGGCACATTACAGCGAAATGGTGTACATCTCTTGATTTTTTGCTGGTATGTGAGATATGAAAATCTATTTTTGAGAAATTTTAAAATTCAAATATATAATACCTCAGAAACTTAAAATCATCTTTTGCTGGCAGTATTGTGTCCATATCGTTTTTCAAGAATTTTTTCATAACCAAAAACGTAATGAAATAATGCTCCCAAAAAGGCTTGAAAGTAACGAAGGACAGCCTTGAAGTATTTCCCTTCTTTAAAAAGCCGTAAGCTATCGTAACGATATTTTTTAAAAGTTGTCGAAACTTTTATATTATCATCGCCTTGATTGTAGATATAGCCTAAAGAATTGAGGAGCATAATCTTTCCGTTATTATTTGCAGCCAAATAGTTCAAAAAGTGTCTATCTTGTGAATATTTCAGCGAGGGATCAAAAATGTAGTTTTTACAAATGTCAGCCCTAACAATTGTGGGAGCAAACCCCATTTTCTGATAGGCGGGTGATTTTATGTCAATAGCTTTTTCTTCCACATAACGAGTGTAATACACTTTGTTTTTATACACAATTTTCATCGTTTGAGATACTCCCAACAGACCACTATCTTTGGCGAGAAAATTCACGGCATTTTCTAAAAAATTTGTTTCGTAACAGTCTCCTGCATCCAAAAAAGCACAATATTCTCCTTGCATCATCTCAAACGTTTTTTGTCGAGCTACAGGTCTTCCCTTATTTTTATCAAACCTATGAAAACGAATCCTTTTATCGTTAAATTTGTCAACAATGAGGTTGTGATTTTCCTTGGAACCATCGTCCACCACGATAACTTCCCAATTGGTGTAGGTTTGATTCATAATACTTCGGATAGAAAGTTCTAACCCGTCTAAATTATTATAAACGGGGATGGTAATAGATATTAGCATAATTATATGGGATAAATTCTTTTAATATTTTCAAGTTGATTGATATCCAAATAGTCTTGTTCTATGAGTTTTCTTGCCATAGAGCTATGCAATTTATAAAGTTCTATATTTTCAACATATTTTTTTATAAATTCTACATACTGATCAGTATTGTTAAAATCAGTGATAAAACCAGTAAAATTGTGTATAACTACATCGGTTACTCCACCTACTGCGTTTCCGATAACAGGTTTTCCGAAAGCCATTGCTTCTAAACAAACTCGAGGAAGCCCCTCTGTCCAAGAAGGGTGTATGAGTACATCGGTTGCTCTAAAATAATCCATTATGTTAGGCGGATCTAAAACTATTTTCACTTCATTTTGTAATTTGTTTTTTTCTATGAGTTTCAGTATGCTATGGTAGTATTTTTCCGATTCTTCTCCTTTATAAATGATACCTGTAAGACACATTTTGAAAGGAATGTTCTTTTCTTTTAGTTGTTTAGCAACTTCGATGCAAATATGTTGTCCCTTTGTTTTCAAAAAGCCTCCTGAATGCAGTAAATTGATAGGTCTTCTATCTCCAAAGGAAAAATTATAGTCTATGTTATGCTCATAAAAAACCTTAGATTCAATGACATCTGTGAATACTTTTATATTGCCCAACTCTGCGATTCCTCCTGTGAATATAGCTTGTCGTGTAGCTTGAGATACGGTCAAGAAATGCGGATTAAACTTTTTTAGAATTTTTTTATCCAAAAAAGATAGGCTTCTGTAATCAAACCATATTCTAGCAAAAAACTCTATTTTGTAGTTTGAATTAGGGGTTAGTATGTTTAAACATTTTATATTATTTACATTGACCACATCGGGTTGAAATTCTTTAACGATTTTAGAGAAAGTTTTTTTATATTTTTTTTGAAGAAAAAAATATCGAAAAGCATTGCATAAATATTTCAATTTTGATTTGCGCGCAATTATAAAAGGTTGTTTTCTATGATCTAAAATTTTAAGTTCTATTTGAGATTTTTTTACTTCCTCTACGAAAGGAATATTACACCCCCAAAAGTCAACAATCAAGACTTGATGCCCCAATGACTGTACCCGTTGAGCAAGTTCTACAGTGCTTTTTCGAGCACCTCCAAAATTTTGAACAGCTTCCAAAAATATTATTTTCATGACTTTAATTTTTGAAGATTATTAATGATATAAAAAGGTAAATAAATAAACATAAAACAGCTAGCAAAAGCAAAGTACATACTTCCTATGTTTAACATAAAAATCATAGATAGAGTTAAAGATAACGATATATAAACGTACTTGTATCCTATAAATTCTTCTTTGTGGGCTTTCCTCTCCATATAAAAAGCTATAAGCAGAAAAAGAGGAGCATATAAAAAAGAGCCTATGAATCCAAAATGGAAAAGACCAGAAATGCTTAGAGGGACTATTTGATCTCTAACAAAGCTGTGCCCATATATGGTTCTGTTAAAAACAACATTCGTCTTATATAAATCAAGAGAATATTTGGATAATCCAGGAAGGTTTTGTATTATGTCATTGGTAAAAAATAATATGTTATCCTTTATGTTTAAAGTTTCATAAGCATCAATGCCAATAGCCACATTTCCGGGTCCAGCAAAGTAGGCATTAAGAGAAGAGGTGTTAAGAACACTTTCTGTTGAGGCTTGTTGCTCTCCTCTTGTAAATTTTGCTATGGAGGCTACTAGTATAACAGGTATAATAAATATGAAAAACATAATCATTAGTTTTCTTGATGATTTTTTATCTAAAATAAAACTAACTAATATGAGCAGAGGAAGAACAAAAAAGAGAATACTTAACCTACTTATTCCTATTATGAATAAAGATGAAATAATGATAACAGCGAGGTATGCATATTTCTTGCTATTATGGCTAATGTTTTTGTTAGAAGAAATAAGACTTATGAGGAAAATAGCAGTTATGGTTTTCAGAGGAGTAAATAATATAGCTGCCAAACCAGTGTTTTGTACTTCCTCTTTTTCAACAACATATTTTTGTACGAAAGAGCCTAAATCCCAAACAAAGTTGACCCGATAAAAATATCCGCTTAAGTAGATATAAATAGCTAGCAATGCGATTAAACCATATATAAAAATAGAGTTTCTAACAGGAACTAAGTTTCTCGTCTTGTTTAAATGAGAAATATATTGCCTTTTTGCTACAAAGTGAAAACAAACGAAAACGAAAAAAAATTCTAAAACCATAATAAAAATGGCAATCTCGCCACTCGGAGAATCAAATCCTGTTGTGGTATCTCCAAAAGACATTTTATAAGGGATTATGCAATATCGTAGAATAGCTTGAATTATGAAAACGTTAAAAACGATGCTGTCCTTTAGTAAAGAGTAGACTTTTTGAAATAAAATACTAGCTACAGTTAGAGATAAAGGCAACACATACAGATTCTTAAAAGAAGGATTTCCTTCCTGAAATAAACATAAAAGGGAGGAGAGAATACCTATACCACAAACAATATGTTTAAAATTGATCATTTTTTATGCTTTAAATTTTTAATAATAAAATTCAGTTCTTTCACCTTGAAAAGTAAACATTGAACTATAAAAAACAACAATGTAATTATTACGTAAGTTAATAGGTTTATCAAGACATTCTCGAAAGAGAAGAACTTTAAACTTGCCAAAGCAATTATATTGGCAATAAGCCCTATTGTGAAAGGAATAAAAATATCTTTAAATTGCTCTTTTATTTTGTAAAGTGTAAGCTGGTCAACATAGTAGATTGCTATAAGACCAGTAAGCAAGTTTGTAAAGATAATACCACAGAGTAATGTTTCTATTGAAAACAAAAAGGTAACGGATAAAACAGATATCCCCACAATGGCTTTGCTTGTACCTATGCTTAAATATGTTTTTACTTCTCCTGCTGATTTTAGAGTGCTAAATGCTGCTATTTCAATTAGTGAAATGATGACACCAATGCTCAATATTGCAAAAATTCTGGAAGCATCTAACCAATGATCCCCTAAAACAACCTGAATAATATTCTTCGTGTTAAAAGGAATTACCAACAGCAAAGGAAATGCTAAAAGGTAAATTCCTCGATTGATTTGTGAACACATAGCCTTAAATTCAGATTTGCTTTTTGTCTTTGATAGAATTGGGAAAGCGGCACTGTCAAACAATGAG
Source organism: Capnocytophaga sp. (assembly GCA_041819925.1). GTDB lineage: Bacteria > Bacteroidota > Bacteroidia > Flavobacteriales > Flavobacteriaceae > Capnocytophaga. The sequence goes on along the minus strand of JBGYFE010000015.1, from coordinate 2,572 downwards.
CGGAATATGTACAAAGGAAAAGAAACCAACTTCTGAGACTGAGCATATAAACCTGTTACTTGAATAGAATAAATCTTTGCTATTACAGAAGAAACGATATCACCGTAGCCCACTTGAATAGCCGAGGACAGAATTATCCGCCCACCAAAACCCAGTAATCCTTTAAAGGAAGAAAGGGAAAATTGTAATTTTGGAATATATTGTATTATAAAAAATATAATGACAGAATAAACAGCCGAATAAAGTACCAACTGTATTACAATAGCCCATACCCCCCAACCACTATAAGCAGCCCACACTGCAAAAACGACTGAAACTATAAGAGCTGATAGTGATATGATAGATTGTTTTTTTAGTAATAATTTCTTTATTAAAACAGTTCGCTGCACTAGCGTAAAAGCATTGAATATCAATGTGAGAGACAGAACTCTTACAACATCTTTCAATATAGGACTATTAAAGTAATTCGCAACAAAGGGTGCCGACAAAAAAATGACAGCACAAAGCAACACACTTACAAAAAGATTGAAAGTGAAAACCGTGTTAAAATCTTCTCGTGTTACATTCTTTTTATTGACCAAAGCAGCTCCCATACCTGACTCCACAATCATATTAGAAATGGAAATGATGATGGTTACAGCTCCCACTAAACCAAATTCATAGGGAGATAAAAGCCGCGCCAAAACGAGAGTGGAAAGCAAATTAATTCCGCTATAACCAAACTTCTCAATCAAGACCCACAGGAAACTTGAAGCTACCTTTGAATTTGAAATACTTCTATCCTCCATTCACTATTTTTACTACTTTTCCTGGTATTCCCACAACAACAGCATTATCTGGTATGTCAGTAATAACCACAGCATTCGCCCCCACTGAAACATTATCTCCAACCCTGACACCTCCCAGTACACAGGCTCCACAACCTATAAAGACATTTTTTCCTATGATTGGAACACCTCTGTTGTTTCTTCCAGCAATGGATACATTTTGATAAATTTGCGTGTTTTCCCCTATAACAGCATCAGGGTGTATCACAACCCCTAACCCATTATGTTTTAAGATAACTCCTTTCCCTAACCTTAAATTGACGGGCAAATCACAAGAGTACACAATCCTTATGTATCTCATTATCAATCCTGGGAGAAGAGGTACCTTTTTCATATTGAGATACTCCATTATGCGAAAAACTTTCATTAATGAACTTTTCTCTTGTTTAATTTGTTGAAGAATGCTCATAGATTTATAATAGTTTATATTACATACTTAGAATTTATAAAGAAATTTATTTACAACTTTCCGTCAGTACTTTCCAAAACTCCTTTCACATCATAAACCACAGCATTTTCTTTTTTCAAAGAATCTATGTTCAGATTTAAAAACTCTTTATGAGCTACACCTAAAACCACTGCATCAAACTTTTTGGTAGGCAAACCTTGCGAGCTTGTTACCCCATATTCGTGTTTCACCTCTTCCGGATTTGCCCAAGGGTCAAAGATAGTTACTTTCACACCAAAATCTTCCAAAGCAGCAATGACATCTACAATTTTTGTGTTTCGTACATCAGGGCAGTTTTCTTTGAATGTAATCCCCAAAAGCAACACTTCTGCTCCATTTACATTGATGTTTTTCTTAATCATTGCCTTCACTACTTGTTCAGCAACGTATTTGCCCATAGAGTCATTAAGCCTTCTTCCTGCCAAAATAATTTCAGGGTGATAGCCATACTCTTGTGCTTTTTGTGCCAAATAGAAAGGGTCAACACCAATGCAATGCCCTCCCACTAAACCAGGTTTGAAGGGCAAAAAGTTCCACTTCGTACCCGCAGCAGCCAACACAGCGTGTGTGTCAATATCCATCAAATTGAAAATTTTAGCCAATTCGTTCACAAAAGCAATGTTGATGTCGCGTTGTGAGTTTTCAATTACTTTGGCTGCTTCTGCTACTTTGATGGTTGGTGCCAAATGTGTGCCCGCTGTAATTACAGATTTATAAACCTCATCAACAACTTTCCCGATTTCAGGAGTAGAACCTGAAGTTACTTTTAAGATTTTCTCCACAGTGTGCTCCTTGTCACCAGGATTAATTCGTTCAGGAGAATATCCCGCAAAGAAATCTACGTTGAACTTCATTCCTGATGTTTTCTCCACCACAGGAATGCAATCTTCTTCGGTAGCTCCTGGATAAACGGTAGATTCATAGACAACAATGTCACCTTTTTTCAAAACTTTTCCGACAGTTTCACTTGCTTTTACCAGCGGAGTCAGCACAGGTCGATTGTTTTTGTCCACAGGAGTAGGCACCGTGATAACATAGAAATTAGCATCTTTGATATCATTCAAATCAGCAGAACAAAGAAGACCATTTGTGTTTGTTTTAAACGGATTTTCTTTTACCAAAGCCGACTGCAACAACGCATCAGAAACCTCTAATGTGTCATCGTGTCCATCATTTAATTTTTTAACTCGTTCTTGGTTGATGTCAAAACCCACAACAGGGTATTTGGTTGCAAAAAGTCGCGCCAAAGGCAATCCCACATAGCCTAAGCCAATAACTGCTATTTTGTGTTTCATTT